>NZ_JBHZCN010000164.1:0-14162 GCF_042755465.1 Kitasatospora sp. NPDC059160
TGTTTGGGGGGCCTCCGTTTTTTTTTTATATCACACCCCCCCCCACCCCGCCCCCCCCCCGGCGGGCGGGGCGGGGCCCCCGGGCCCCGGCCCCGGCCCCCACCGGACGAGGTGCCCACCATGCTGACCCTGCCCCCGCTCTGCCAGGCCACCACCCAGGACCCCGCCGAGGCCGGCCGCCTGCTCTTCACCGACCGGCCGTGCCGGGCCGACGCCACCCACCGGGTCGTCGGCTACTCCCTCGGCGCCGCCGACCTGGCCGCCACGCACCACGAACTCGCGTGCGCCGCCCACGCCGACCAGCTCGCCGAGCAGTGGACCGACAAGGGGGTGCTGACCACCGGCAAGCGACGCCAGAAGGTCCTTGCCCGCGTCCACCCCTACCGGCCCGGCAGCCTCTACCCGACCACGCTGCAGCCCATGCTCGAAGGCCTGCCGTTCTACGTCCCGCAGCACCGCCCCGCCGCCCCCGCTGCGGTGAAGCCGGCGGCGAAGCGCACCCCGCCGCCGCGGCAGGCCCCGCTGTGGAGCGCCGCCGTCCAGGTCACGGCGGCCGCAGCCACCCCGGCGGCCGCCGTCTTCGCCGAGCCGCCCGCGCTGGTGCTGCCCCCGTGGCTGCGCGCGAAGTCGCAGAACGTCGCCAATGACCGCTGGGCGGTCGAGTGCTCCCGTCACACCGGCGACTGGCTGCACATCAGGATGGTGGACGGCGAACGGATCGACGCCGAGGACTGGGCGCACTACCACGCGCTCGACCACGTCCAGGAGCACCAGCTGGTCACTGCCGCAGAGCTGGAGCTGGCCGAGGCCGCCGCGCTCTCCCGCGGCCAGGCCGAGGTGCTCGGCTGGGCCGAGCGCGGCGAGCTGACCGAGGACCTGCGCGGCTTCTACGTCGCCGACGGCGGGAACTGGCAGCCGAAGACCTTCGGCGTGCGCCGGGTGCGGACGCTGCTGGCGCGCGGGTACCTGGCCTGGCCGCAGGAGACCACCAACTACCGCCGGTACGTACCCCTGTCAGCGGCCGGTCGCGCGATGTGGTCCGCGTGGACCCGGGCCCGCCGCCTCGGCCTGGTCGACTACGCCGACACCGACACCGACACCGGCGTCACCGACCGGGCCCGGCGCCAGTTCGTCCTGCTCGCCGAGGAGTTCCCCGAGGCCCGGGCGGCCCTCGGCCGCGACGTCGACGCCGAACAGCCGGCCCGGCCGCCGACGGTCGACACCGCGGTGGACTGGCACCACCCGGCCGACGCCGGGCACGTGCTGGTCCGCGAGCGCCTGGTCGAGTACGACGGCCACCGGTACACCGTGCGGCGCGCGAGGGAGGGGGAACCGATGACGCTCACCCGCGCCGACGGCGGCCCCGTGCTGGCCGACGGCCTGCGCTGGTGGTCCGAGGTGGAGCAGGCCGTCACCGAGCACGCCCAGGCCGGCGGCCGCGGCGGCGTCGACGAGCTCGGCCCCTGCCCGGTGATCCCGTGGGGCCTGTCCCGGCTCACCTGCCCGGTGACGCTGCACCCAGTCGGCCCGCGCTGGCTGCGGGTCGCCTGCTGCGACTGCGACCGGCTCGACATCGAGGACCGGCTGGCCGGCCTCGGCGAGCACGACCACCAGGCCGGCGCCGTGCACGCCGCCGTCCACCACGCCCAGGCCCACGAGAAGCGCCTGCGCGGCTACATGGAGGCCCACCGGCGCGAGGCGGCGGCCAAGGACCTGGCGCCGCACTTCGCCGTGGAACTGTGGGCCGTCCTGGCGGCCGCCCACGTGCGCGCGGACGGCCTCACATGGGACGGCCGGCGCTACCGGATGATCCCCGCCGACACGCCCACCGGCACCGCGTCGAAGGGACGCCTGGTACGGCGCGAGCTGGTCGAGCTGCTGCAGCGCGGCGCCTACCTGTACGCCCGCAAGGACGCCGGACCGATCCGCCCCACCCCGGACGGCGTGCTCGCCGTCGAGGCCCTCACCGGCGTCGAGCTCCCGCCGACCTGGCCCAAGGGCCGCAAGGCGCCGGAAGACCTCCCGCTGCTGCCTGGCGGATGGGCGCACGAGCGCCGGATGAACCGCATCCTCGCCGACCTGGACGAGTGGGCGGGCGAGCTGGAGCAGCGCCTGCGGACCGCGCCGGAGAACGCCGGCGATTCCCCCGCCCCGCAAACTCTGGTTTAATTGTCTCCTGTCTCGGTCGGCTTCGGCCGGCCGAGACAACGACAAGGGCCCGCCGCTTCCGCGACGGGCCCTGTCCGACCGGTCGGCAAAGCTTGGCAACTGGCCTTCCGGTCCGGGCGTTCCCACCAACAAGTGAAAGAACTCCAATGACGATGGTACCCGAATCCCACTTCCCCGTTGAGCAGCCCGGCGACAGCACTCCGTTCCCCGGCGACATGGTCGTGCTGCGGCCGTCCGTCGCCCGCACCGCCCCCGCAGCGGACCACTTCCTGATCGCTGACTGGTACCAGGGTGACCGGGACAGCGGCCTGTTCGAGCTCAACCTGCCGGCCGAGCACCCGCAGTGGGAGGACTGGGCCATGGTGGTCACCGAACACGACCTGGCCACCGTCATCCGCCACAGCCCGGGCGGCGTCCAGACGTGGGGATGGCTGTGACCCGCGCACCGCTGCCGGCACCCCCGGCCGCCACCGACCCCCTGGAGACGCCCGTGAACGCCGACCCCGCCGCCGAGCACGGCCCGGACGAGCTGCTCGACCAGGCCGTCCGACTGCTCGCCGAACGGCCCGGCGCCGACGACGCCGAGCTCGCCCACACCGCCCACCGGCTGCATCCCCAGACCACCGAGCAGGACTGGCTGGCCGTCATCGACGGCGCACGCTCCCAGCTGCGCGACCGGGCCACGCTCGCGGCCGACCACGGGCTCAGCACCCGCACCCTGCAACGCCTGTGGACCGCACGCGAGAAGAACGCGCACCCGCCCGCGGTCGTGATCGGCGGAGTGATGCACTGGTGCGCGCCGCAGTGGCGCCGCTGGCACGAGGACCTGGCCGCCGCCACGGCCGCCGAGTACAAGGCGAAGGCCGACGTCGTCAACGTCTGCGCCGACGACGACCCGGACGAGCTGCTGCCGATCAACGCCCTGGCCAAGATCATGGGTCACTCCGACACCAGCACGGTGCTCGGGTGGCGCTCGAATCCGCCGACCGGGTCGATCGGTGACCTGCTGCGCGGCGATCCGGACGGGGAGGTGCGCCACTACGGCAAGGTGGTGCCCGCCTACCGTCGCAGCCGGCTGCAGGAGGCCGCCGAGAAGGCGCCCGCCCGCGGCCGCAGCGGAGCCGGCCGGGGAGCCGGCCGCAAGCCGAAGGCCCACCCGTGGGCCGGCGACCCCAAGCTCGACCTGGCCCGCCGGCTGCTCGCCGAGCAGCCCGACGCCAGCACCGCCGACCTGGTGCGGGCCGCCCGCCAGGAGGACGGCACCGGCACGTCCGAGCCGACCTGGCGTCAGATCGTGGAGACCGCCCGCACCCACCCGGAGGCGAAGTGACCGCCGCTACCCGCTGCCCGCGCTGCGGCGGCACCCTGGAGGGCTCGACCGCCCGCTCGCGCACGACCATCAACCGTGACCGCGTGATCTGCTCGCCCTGCGGCAGCGACGAGGCCGTGCGCGACCAGCGCGGCCTGGCCCCGATCCCGCCGACCGACTGGCCCGTCCGCCCGTAGCACCTGCCCCGGTTCTGCTTCTGGCCCCTCAGGCGAGGGGGTGAGAGCAGAACCCCGACCCGGCCCCCGGCGCCCCGCGCCGGGGGCCGCCGTGTGTCCCGGGCGAGTCCGCGCGCGCCGCCACGGCCAGGTGCCCCTGGCACAATGATCCGGCCGACCGGGCGGAGCGGGGGAGAGCATGGCGAGTCGAGCCGAGCAGGCGCTGGCGTACGCCGCCGAGCGGAGCATCCTGGTGCCGCACGGATGCCGGTACTGGACCCAGAGCCTGACGAGTGACGGCTACGCCAAGGCGACCATCACCGAGGACGGGCGCGAGCGCACCGTGCGGGTGCACCGGTGGCTGGTCGAGGAGGTGCGCGGACCGCGGCCGATGCCCGCCGTGCTGAAAATCGCGCACGGCTGTAACGAGTCTCTGTGTATCGAGCTCGGCCACCTGGCGGCCGGCTCCCAGCTGGCAAACCTTCGGCAGATGGCAGCCCAGGGCCGCTCGGCCGGCCGGGCGCACGTCGGCACCGCCGACAGCCGCGGCCCACTCGGCCGGGCGCAGGCCATCCAGGCCGCGCTCCGGGACGGGCTGGACCTGCCCGTACTGGCAGCCGCGATGCGCGCCGGCGAGGTGCGGCCGCTGGTGCGCGAGGCCCTGGCGGGTGGGTACGACGCCGAGACCTACCTGGCCGCCGTCGAGGCGAGCGACCCGAGCCGCTCCCAGCTCCCGCTGTTCTGACCGGCCGTCGGCCTGAGCAACAAAACGGCCCCGCCCTGGCGGATGGGTGACCATCCCCGGGGCGGGGCCGACGTGCGTTCAGCAGCGGATCACACCGCCGCCGGATCTCCTGGCGGTTGGGTGGCGCTCACCGGTCCGTAGGCCGGTGCGCTGTCCTGCTGCTCGGGGATCGTAGCGGACGGAGCCTTAGCCGGTGCCGCCTTCGCGGCCGCGGC
This sequence comes from Kitasatospora sp. NPDC059160, assembly GCF_042755465.1. Lineage (NCBI taxonomy): Bacteria > Bacillati > Actinomycetota > Actinomycetes > Kitasatosporales > Streptomycetaceae > Kitasatospora > Kitasatospora sp. NPDC059160. The sequence goes on from NZ_JBHZCN010000164.1 coordinate 4,615, forward strand.
AGCCTTCGCGGCCGTGGTGTGTCGGCGCTTCGCCGCCTTGACCTCGGCCTCGGTCAGGCCGAGCCGCTCGGCCGCCTCGGCCACGTCCACCCCGGTGGCGAGCAGGTCGACCACCAGGGCGTCGATCGCCGCCAGCTTGACGGCCCGCTTCGCAGCGCGGTCGGCTTCCAGCTTGTCCAGGAGTTCCTCCGTCTCTTCGTTGAACGTCTCCACCTGGTCCAGGCCCAGGATGATCTCGCCGGCGATCCGCCGGCGTTCGGCCGCCCGCTTCTCGAATCGCTCGGCCCGCTCGGCCGCGGTTCGGGTTGCCTTCTGGCGCGCCGACAGCTGGCGCGCCCCCCTGCTCTCAGCCATCCGGCTACCTCCCGTTGATCGTCAACCGTGGTGCACATTGTGCCCCGCCCGCCCCGCGGGCGGGGCGGGCGGCGGGGGAGTGAACCCACCGTCAGGCCGTTGGGGAGCGCCGGCGCCCCGCCGTCCCTGCCGCCCCACCGTACGCAGGAGCGCCGCCGGCGTCCGTGCGGAGCCTGATCGCCCCGGCCTCCCGCTCCGCCGTTCGCCGTAGGGGCTTCTGTCAGCCAGTCACCCGCAGGTCGGTGCCGCACCCGTCTGCCGGCTCTCCCCGTGCCGCGCTCACAGGGTGCGTCGTCTGTGCGGCTTTCCACAGATCTGCTCGGTGAGCAGATCTGTGGAAAGCCGCCTCGCAAGCTCGTGACCGTTACTGATCTTGAAAACGCTCGTCTCCCCGATGAACCCGCCCGCTCGCAAGCTCCCGTTCGGCTCCATCGGCTCGCCTTGCTTTTTCAAGATCAGTAACGGTCACACCTCATGCACTTGAGTGACCCTGGGGGTAAGATCGCCGCGTGATGACCGTCCACCGCCTCAGCGCCGGGGACGGGTACGCCTACTACATCCGCGAGACCGTCAGCGCCGACGAGCGCCGCGAGATCGGCCGCGAACTCGGCGACTACTACACCGCCCAAGGCCAGCCTCCCGGCCTGTGGATGGGCTCCGGGATCCAGCTCCTCGGTGTGTCGGGCACGGTCACCGAGGCCCAGATGAAGGCCCTGTTCGGCCAGGGACTCCATCCTGACGCCGAGCGGATCATCGCCGATCGGATCGCCGCCGGCGACAGCTCCAAGCGGGCCCTGGCCGCCGCGAAGCTCGGCCGGGCCTTCCCGCAGTTCAAGAACCGCGACACCGAGTTCGGCCGCCGCTTCGAGGAGGAGCTGGCGACCTTCGAGCGGCTCAACCGCCGCGCGCCGGACGCCACGGAGCGTGCCGCCCTGCGCGGCAAGGTCGGCTCCCTGATGTTCCGTGAGGCACACGGCCGGGGCCCGACCTCCAAGGAGGATCTGGGCCGCTTCATCAAGCGCGCCGAGGGCGGGAAGCGGCAGGAGGCCGTTGCCGGGTTCGACCTGGTCTTCTCGGCCCCGAAGAGCGTCAGCGTGCTGTGGGCGCTGGGCGACGAGGAGGTGCGCCAGGCCGTCGAGCGGGCTCATGGGCAGGCCATCGCCGACACCCTCGCGTGGCTGGAGGCCGAGGCCACCATGACCCGGACCGGCACCGGCGGCATTGCCCAGGAGCACGTTCAGGGCGGCCTGATCGCGACCCGCTTCCGCCACTACGACAACCGCGAGGGCGAGCCCCTGCTCCACGACCACGTGGTGATTGCCAACAAGGTCCTGGGCGTTGACGGCAAGTGGCGGAGCCTGGATGGAACCTTGCTGTTCGCCCAGAACGTCCCGGCCAGTGAGCTGTACAACGCCCGGGTGGTCGAGGTCGTCTGCGACGCGCTCGGCCTGCGCGCCGAAGCTCGCGAGGTGACCGCCGGCAAGCGCCCGGTGATGGAGATCGCCGGAGTCGGATCCGACCTGATCGAGGGCCACTCGGCCCGCTCCCGGAGCATCAAGGAGCGCACCGCCGAACTGGTCGAGGAGTTCCGCCAGCAGCACGGCCGGGAGCCGTCCAGCAAGGCCCTGCTGCAGCTGATGCAGCAGGCCACGCTCGACACCCGCCCCGACAAGGGGCACGCCCGGGCACTGTCCGACCTGCGGGTCGAGTGGCGCGCGGCCGCCGTCGACGCCTACGGCGCCGAACGCGTGGACGCCCTGCTGCAGAGCGCCCGCGCCGCTGCGGACGGCTTCCGTGAGGACACCGCCGCCGTCCGGATCGACGTGGAGACCGCCGCCCGCGAGGTGATCGAAACCGTCTCGGACCACCGCAGCGTGTGGGGCCGGCGCCAGGTCCTGGCCGAGGCCCGCCGGTGGGTGATGGCCGCGACCCGCGGAACACGGCCCGGCGCCAAGCTCGCCGACCAGATCGCCGAACTGGCGCTCTCCCGCGAGGCCATCAACATCACACCGCCGGACCCGAACCCCAGCTTCGCACCGCTCACCCGCCCCGACGGGACCAGCATCTACCGGCGCCGGGAGACCGAGCTGTTCACCTCCGCGGCGGTGCTCGCCGCCGAGGACCGGATCGTCGGAGCCGCCCGCACCCGCGTCATCCCGGCCGCCTCCGCCGAGGCCTTCGAGCGCGTGCTAGCTGCCTACCAGCAGGCCAACCCCGGCCGCCCGCTGGACGCCGGACAGCGGGCCCTGGCCCGCCGCTTCGCGACCGGCGAGCACCTGGTCGAGGCCGCGATCGGCCCGGCCGGAGCGGGCAAGACCACCGCCATGGCCGTGGCCGCCGACGCCGTGCGCGAAGCCGGCGGCCGCGTGATCGGCTTGGGCCCCTCCGCCCGCGCCGCCGCCGAGCTCAGCGCCGGAATCGACGCGCCCGCCTACGTCCTGCACCAGTGGCTGGGCCAACGCGAGCGGGCCCGCCAGGGCGAGCCCGTCCCGGCTGAGTTCGAGATCGGCGCGGGGGACATGCTGATCGTGGACGAGGCCGGGATGGCGGGCACCCGCCGCCTCGCCGACGTCGTCGCCGAAGCCGAGCGCGCCGGTGCCGTGGTCCGCCTGATCGGCGACCCCGGACAGCTGGCGAGCGTCGAGGCCGGCGGCGCCCTGCGACTGCTCGCCAACACCACCGACGTGGTCGAGCTTGAGCAGGTGCACCGCTTCCGCGCGCCCGGGGAAGCGGCCGCCTCCCTCGCGCTGCGGGCGGGTGAGCCCGAGGACGCATGGGCCTGGTACCTGGCCCAGGACCGGATCGTGGCCGGCAGCCGCGAGCAGATGCTGCAGGCCATTTTCAGGGACTGGCAGCACGACGTCGAACAGGGCCGACCCGCCCTGATGATGGCCGACGACAACGCGAGCGTGGGCGAGCTCAACGGCGCGGCCCAGGCCTACCGGCTGGGCGCCGGACAGCTCGACACGACGCACACCGTCCACCTGCGCGACGGCCTGGCCGCCCACCGCGGCGACCTGGTCGTGACCCGCCGCAACGCCCGGAAGACCGTAGTGCGCGGCGGCCGCGACTTCGTGAAGAACGGCGACCAGTGGTCCGTCGTCGCCGTCAACGGCGACGGCTCCCTGATCGTGCGGCACACCGACCACGGCGGCCGCGCGACCCTGCCGGCCGACTACGTCAGCCGGTACGTGGAGCTCGGCTACGCCAGCACCGGCCACCGCGGCCAGGGCGCCACCGTCGCCACCGGATCCGGCCTGCTCAGCAGGAAAACCTCCCGGGAAGCCGCCTACGTCGAGATGACGCGCGGCCGCGAACACAACCGCGGCTACGTCATCCTGGACGACGGCGAAACGATGGCCGACGTCCTCACCGCCATCGCCCGCAACTCGCAGGCGTCGATCTCCGCGACGGAGACGATCCGTGAGGAGCAGGACCGCGCGGTCAGCGTCCGCCAGCTCGCCAACGAGTACACCGACGTCCACGCCCGCGCTCTCTCCCTGCGCTACCAGAGCATGCTCCGCTCGGTGATCGGCGAGGCCGCCGAGGAGTTCATCGCGGCCGACGCCTGGCAGGCCGTGGTCCGCGCGGTCCGCGACGCCGAGCGTGAGGGATTCGCCCCCGAGCGGATCCTGCTCGCCGCCTACAGCGAGCGCGACTTCGACGACGCCGAGGACGTCGCGGCAGTGCTGAGCTGGCGCATCGACAACCACGTGGACGACGCCCGCCAGCTCACGGAGAAGCTGCGGACGGAGAACCCCAACCGGCCCCTGGCCGACCTCACCCCCGAGCAGCTCCAAGGCCTCGCCCAGCGCGCCGCCGAGCACCGCGCGCACGCGCTGGAGAACCTGCGCCGGGCCGACGCCCGCGTGGCCAACCAGCCACGGGCCGTCGAAGTCGAGGGCCAGCCCGTTCCGGCCTGGCCCCACCGTGCGTACGGCGACCTCACCCGTGCTCAGCTCGCCGACGCCATCGCCCGGGCCCGCCGCCTGAGCCGGGCCGGCGACCTCGGCGGGGATGCCGCGCGCGAGGCCTCCGCCGACCTCTTCGCGCTGCGGCGCGAGCAGCGGTTGCGTGCCCGCATGGCGCCGATCGACCGTATGCGCGAGACCTGGCAGCGCGAGCCCGGAACCGGGCACGCGGCCACCGCCGGGCAGGACGGCATGACCGTCGCCGCGACGATGCAGGGCAACCTCCAAGGGAAGGATGAGGCCCGCCAGCGGGTTGAGCAGGCCGAGGTCGTCACCGCCCGGGTGCGCGCCGAACAGCGCCTGCGGCAGCTGCTGCCCGACGCCGCCCCCATCACCCCGGACAACAGCGGCCCGCTTCCGGAGTGGCTCGCGCCGCGCGAGGTCGAGCGCGACGCGCACACCCCGCAGGCCTGGACCGAGCACCTGCAGGCCCGCCGCGAGGTGATCGAAGACCGCCTGCGCCAGACCGGCCAGAACCTCGCCCAGGACCCGCCCGAGTGGGCGCGTCCGCTCGGCCCCGTCCCGCCGGTGGACCACGAGCTGCGCGAGGCATGGGAGCGCACCGCCGCCCTGGCCGACGCCTGGCGGACCCGCCGCCAGGTCCGCGACAGCGAGCCCGGAATCGGAGACCGCCCCGATGCCGACCGTGACGCCGACGCCTGGCAGACGCTGCAGGACCAGATGGCCCAGGTAGGCCGTCGGGCACGCGCCGTCGAGGCCGCCGCCCACCGCGGTGACGTCCTCTACCCGGCCGCCGACCCGGCGCTCCAGGACGCTCTGGGGACAGCCACCGAGTTGGAGCCGGCCGCCGTCGCCGTCGCCGAAGAGGCCCGCGCTATCGAGGCCGGGCTGGCCGAGTCGGCGGCCCAGGACGTCGCCGTCGAGGACGAGGTCGACAGCACCGAGGAGAACTGGCAGGACCTGCCCTACGCCATGCTCTCCGATGCCGAGTTGACGGTGGCGCTGGCCTACGCGGCCGAGGCCGCCGAAGCCGCCCACGACCAGGCCGCCGCCCAGGACGCCCGCGTTGCCGAGCTCGCGGCCGCGCTTGCCCCGGGCGGGGACGTCGAGCAGCGCATCGCTGCCCGGGCCGAGCGCGTCGAGGCCATCCAGGAGATGCGTGCGACCGCCGTCCTGGTCACAGAACTGACTGCTGGCGTCGAGTACGACCGGAACCTCACCGTCGACATCGAGGCAAGGCTGACGGAGACCAACCGGTTCGGCCGCCCGACCGTACGGGGCCCCGAACGCGAGCAGATGGAGCGCCAACTGCTCGACCTTCGCACGTCCGTCGACCGTCGAAACCTGGAGCTCGCCGCGGCACGGCAGCGCCTGCAGGACAGCGCTCAGCGCGCCGGAGACCCCGCCGAGCACGACGAGCGACTGGCCGCCTGGGAGCGCGCCGGCGGCAGCCGCGACGCGGTGCTGGAACGGACCAGCACGTCGCGCGCACGGGGTCTGCAAGCAGCCCGTGCCGAGGCCACGGCCGCGCGCGACCGGGTCACGGAGCTGGACGCCTCGGCGGCGACGATCCGCCAGGAGATGCAGCGGCGCGACGCCCAGCCGTACGACCAGCGCCTCTCGGAGGAGGCCCGCCGGATCCAGGCCGCCCAGCGCACCGTCGAGCAGCAGCGCCAGCAGCAGGGCCCCGAGCAGAACCGCGGCGGCCGCAACCGCAACGGCCCCGAACTGTAGGAAGAGCAGACGGGCCCAGGGCCGCTAGCCTTCCGGCATGTCGCAGCTGCCCAAGCCCGCCCGCCTTGACGATGGACTCTCCTCGGGATTCCCCCGGGTCCTGGAGCTCCCTTCCCTTGCCTCGCTGTACATCCAGCCCCTGACCCCCATGGGCACCGTCGAGAATGGCCGGGCCGCCACCGGCTTCATCGTCCGCAACACCCGCGGCATGCCCTATCTGGTGACTAACCGGCACGTGGTCACAGGCCGCAACAGCCTTGACGGAGACAAGTCGAGCGGAGCGGCGATCTCCGCGCTCCGGGTCTTCCTCCCGCGCGCCGACAGGCTCGGCGAGTGGCTTCCGGTCGTTCTGGAACTCTGGGACGCGAGCGAGGACCCCGACGACCCGGTGCGCCGGCCGTCCTGGCTGGAGCACCCCGACCTCGGGTGGAAGGTCGACGTCGTCGCCATCCCGCTGTCAGGCCCGAGCTTCGAGCGCGACCTAGACCTGATGGCATACACCGTCTCTGGCGCGGCCCTCCCTCGCCTGGCCGTCGCCAGCGAGCTGCACGTGATCGGCTTCCCACTCGGATTCGATCCCTTCAAGGCCCAGGTACCCCTTGGCGTGTGGACCCGCGGAACCATCGCCTGGCACCCGTCGCTGGACTGGCAGGGACTCCCCGCGACCCTGATCGACTGCCGGGCGCGCCCGGGTCAATCCGGATCCCCAGTCGTCTTCTCCGCTGCCCCGTTCACCCGGTTCGTCACCTCTGCGGGAGTCATACAGGAGGCCGACACGTGGACGTACGACCTGGTCGGGATCTACAGCGGCCGCATCGTAGATGGCAGTGATGTGGGCGTGGTCTGGAAGCGCAGTGCCATCGACGCCGTTGTGGAGCAGGGCGTGCAACCGGACGGTCCGACGGTCAGCCCGTTCGACGAGGCGGTGAACATCGAGGACCTCCTGACAGCGCGGACGGACATGGCCGCAGGCGGCAGCGCATGGAGCTCGTGGCCTCATCCCCCTGCGGGCGGTGGCGGGCCGGACCGTGGGGCTTCTGCGAGGCCGGCCTCGGCGACGTGAGGGATCACCTGAACAGCCAGGCGGCGCCTCCACCGCTACCGATAGCGGCGACAAGTGGGAGCAGCCAGTACGGCACCCGATGGATGGTCAAGTGAAGGCCGCCGGCGCGCAGCTCGAAGATGGGGCGGCCGTCCTGGCCGCCAGGGGGCTGGGGGTGTTGCGATCGCCTTTGAGACATGGCTTCTCCTCCTTCGGACGTGCGGCATCCCCTTCGACCGGCACATCGGGCACGACTGCTTCGGCTGCGTCGCGGGGACAAGGCCCAACGTAGGTGGCAGCCGCCCACTTGGATGGCCGATTGGGCCACTACTGGGCCAGGACTGGGCCAGGACTGGGCCACTTGTGAACTCGTGAAGTTCATGGTGCCCCCGCCGACGAACCCCAGCGGGGACCTTGCGACGGCTGAGGGCTGCCGAGGCCAAGAGCAGCAGGGGCAGCTGGTGCCCCGCTGTTCCGGCCGACAAGAGCGGCGGAGTCGCCTAGGGGTCGGCCCGGGCGGGAGCGTTGTTGAGGCGACCTGGCCCGGGCCGATCGACATCATCGCACATGCCCTCTGAGCTGGGAGAACGCCCCGAGCCCCAATTAATTCACAACACATGTTGCGAATTTAAGCGGAGAGTGCCAGGCTGGTCACGTTGAGGCGCCCGGCCGGTCGGCCGGGACACCACCAAGGGAGCATCCGCATGATCCGCGTTACCGTGCCCGGCCGACTGCCGGGTGTCGTCGTCAGCCGGCGCACTCTCCTCACCGGCCCGAACCCGAACCTCACCCAGGGCGAGGACCTGCTTCCGGGCGAGACCACCGACCTGCCCGAGGGCGCACTGATCCACTGCGAGGACCGGTCGGCCGCCCGCTGCCAGCTCGGCAGCAGCTACGTCGAGCGCTCCTGCGAGACCTCCGTGCACCTGGTCACCGCCACGGGCCTGCGCGAGGTGGGCCACGAGGCGACCGGCGAGACCTTGGGCAGCCTGCTGGCCGCCCACCCGGTACCGGACCTCGCGTCCTGGCGCGCAGCCCGGGACGCGAGGCGCGCCGCCCTGGACCGGACCTCCCACCGGGCCGGGAAGCTGCTCGCGGTCTCCATCGGCTCGATGATCTACCCGCACGCGATGGTGCAGGACGCCACCAAGCACAGCCCCACCCCCGACCACGTGCAGCACCTTCCGCGCCTGGACTACATCCGCAGCCGGGACTCCAGCTGGCCGATGGACCAGGACGACGTCCGCCTGGACGAGGCGGCCGGCGTGCTGTGGGTGCTCGGCGGCGCGTACGGCATCACCCGCTCGGTGCCGCTCACCCCCGAACGGGCCACCCTGGTCGCCGACCTGCGGGCCCACTTCCACGACTCCCACGAGTGGGCGGTGGCCGGGCCCGACGCCGAAGCCGCCGAGATCCTCTCGGCGGCGGGCTGGAGCCCGGACCAGGTCGCCAAACTCCGCAACGTCGTCGTCCACGACTTCGCCGACGCGCAGACGCTGCTGTCGCGCACGGGACAGCAGTGGAAGGCTTCGGGCTGGGACCTGCGCTTCGGCGACGGCTCGCTCGACACCTGGCGGATGGCCGACGCCGGGCGCCTCGCAGACCATGGCCTGACCGCTCACCGGGCCACCGAACTCCACAAGGCCGGGCACGCCACTGTCGAGGAGCTGCTGGCCGCCCGAGCGCCCAAGATCCCTGCGGAGGCGACGCGCATCCGGATCGGCTACCTGGACAACGGGTTCGACACGGACATCGACGTCTACTTCAACGACCCCGGCGTCGCCCGGAAGTTCGCCGCCCTCCGCCCGAGCACCTGGCGGACGGAGCCCGACATCACGTGCGAGGTGGGCCCCCGCCCGCTGCACGTGGCCCACGGCTGGTCGCTCTGGGACGACGGGAAGCTGTGCACCGGGGCCTGGAACAACGTGATCTCCGACCCGGAGGACATCAGCAGCCTGCCCGTCCCCGCGGTGACCGGGCTCAACCTGCTGGCCCGCACCGGCGACCTCGCCACGTCGGACTGGGCCCGCCGCTTGGCCACCGCGACCGGCCACCAGGACCTGGAGGCCGACAAGGGCGGTTGGGAGGTAAGGCAGGAGGGCCAGCACGCCGTACTCACCCGGCACGCCTTCCAGACGCCGGACGGGATCCTCACCCTCTGGCAGGTCACCACCAACTGGTGGCTCGCCGCGGGGGAGGACTCGGAGGAGCGTTGGTTCCACAGCCTCCACGGCGAGGAGGCGGCCGCCCGCGCGGACTTCCGGGCCCGCTGCACCGCCCCCGAACCCGAGCCCCGGCCGGAGCGTGCCCGGATCGTCGGCTACTGCGACAACTGCGGCGCCGGCGCCACCGCGCTGGCCGAGCGCTCGGACTCCTCCGGCATCAGCGGCCACGTCGGCCTGTGCTGCGCGGACGACGACTACTTCATGCTGTCGTTCGCCTGACCCACCCCCCACCCGGTTGGTGCGGCACGGACAGTCCGTGCC
>NZ_JBHZCN010000165.1:0-14036 GCF_042755465.1 Kitasatospora sp. NPDC059160
TGGGGCACGCCCCCTCCCCCCTCCCCCTCCCTCCCACCCACCTCCACCCGCCCACCGCCCACCGCCTCCGGCGTCCTCCACCCTCGTCAATTCGCGCCCCTAGCCGAGGCCGTGTTGCAGCGGCAACCCCGGATCACCCGAGAGGCTTACGGCGTACCGGAGTTGGACCGCATCGGGTGGTGCGCGGTGACCGGCTGCGGGAACGGTTCGTTGGTCGGTGCGGCACACCGCACCACCGATCCGAAGAGGTCCCCGTCATGTCCGAACCCTCTGCCACGCCGCCGTTCCCGAGCAGCCCCACCGGCTCGGCCACCGGTGACTCGGCCGGACCCGCGACCCCCAAGACCCTGCTCGAGCAGATGCAGGAACTGCTCGCCTCGGTGACCGCGGACCTCGCCGCGCTCCAGTCCGACACCCGGGACATCGCCCCGGCTTCCGCCTATCCCGCCGTCAACGACACCTCCGGCTCCGTGTCCGGCACCCGGTAGTCCGGCGCCCGCTCCTCCTCCGTCGGCCCGCCCGCACCCGGCGGGCCGAGCCGGACCACCAGTAACGGCGCCCCTTGACCGTCCGGCTCCGGCTCCGGTTCCGCGCCACCGAGCACCGACCGCTCCACCGCTTCGCCCCGCCCGGTCGCCGCGCGCAACCGCGCGGCCACGTCCTTGCACTCCGACACCGCATCGACCCCGTCGATGCACGTCCAGTACAGGCTCTCGGTGTCCGCCCCGCAGGCCAGCACCACGAGCGTCTCCCCGACCTCCCGCAGGAGTTCCTCCAGCGCCCCCAACGTCGCCGCCGTTTCGCCGAGTTCGGTGAGCCGCCCGGCCCTACCGCCGCTCACCAGGGCGTTCGTGGCGACGGACCGCTCCAGGCAGACCGCCGCGTGGGCGCCCGCCTCGGAGAGCTGCTGGCCGAGGCCTGTCAGCTCGTCCCCGTCCGACTCCGCCAGCCGGGCGCCCACCGCCTCCGTGAGCAGCGCCGCCTGCCGCGCCTCGGCCAGCACGTCGGGTACGTGCCTGGCCTCGGCCAGGGCGTGCCGGGCCGTCTTGATCAGTCGCAGTGCCTCCATGGCCCCCGCTCCTTCCGCTCGTCGTCGCCGTCGACCAGCACCGCCGCCGGGGCGGTGGGGTGGTCACGGGGAGAGCGTGCGGGGAGGGCGGGGTGGGACGCATCCGCCCTTTCGAAAGCTGTGGAAAACCCGGGAGCTGTGGATAACTTCCGTCCCTCACAAGGGTGATCAGCCCTTGTTCGGATTGACGTCAGCCCCTTCGCCCGGCACCGGGAAGCGGTGCTCGTTGCGCTCGATCTTGGCCGCGAGCGCCTCCAGCGGGTCCACCCCGACCGCCGTGCAGAACTGCACCAGGTACGCCAGCACGTCCGCGACCTCGTCGCGTACCCGGTGGGCCCGTTCCGGGTCCGTCATCACCGCGGCGGCCTGCTCCGGCGTGAGCCACTGGAAGATCTCCAGCAGTTCCCCGGCCTCCACGCTCAGCGCCGCCGCCAGATTCTTCGGCGTGTGGTACGGCTCCCACCGCCGGGCCGCCGCGAACTCCACCAGCCGCTGCCGCAGCCCCTCCAGCGTCGGCTCCCCGGGCTGCTCCGCCGGGCCTCCGGACACCACGTCGACCCCGGGCACCACATCGGCCCCGGCCGCCCCTGCCGCCCCGGCCGCCAGGTCCGCCGCCGACTCCCCCGACCTCGTCACTCGTTCGTTCACGCCCCCAGGTCTACCGCATCCGCTCCCCCGGTCACAGCGGAGCCTTCCCCCGCGCCCGCCGAGCCCTCCTCCCGATCCCCCTCCCCGCGCCCGTACTGCACCGGCACCCTGGCCGTCTCCGGCCGCAGCACCGTCGACCCCGTCGCCGGGTCCCGTCGGCACTCCACCAGCGCCACCGCCCCCGTCCGCTCCTCGCCCGCCCCGAACGCCGCCCGCGCCGCCGCCGGCTCCTGGAGCGCGGCCACCACCCGCAGCTGGTTGCGCCCCGCCATGTCCCGCGCGAGCCGCAGCAGCGAGGCGGTCTGCTCGGTCGCGAGCCCGGCCCCGAGGTCCTCGGCCAGCACGGTGAGCTGCCGGTGTGCCCATGGCACCTCGGCGGCCACGTCGAGGTCGAGCACCCCCGCCCCGGTCAGCAGCACCGCCGCGAAGGCGAGGTGGCGCAGCATCCCGTCGGAGGCCTGGTCGGCGCCGGTGCGCCCGAGCACGCCTTCGTCGAAGACGGCCAGTACCCGGCGCCCGGTCCGGCTCTCGCGCTCGGCGAGGGTGAGGCCGAGCAGCGGGTGGGGCGCGGCCTCCTGGACGGCCCGCAGCAGTTGCCCGTACCGGCGCGGGCACTCGTGGGCGAGCCGGTTGATCAGGGCCGAGATGTTGGCGGCGTTGCTGCGCAGCCGGGCCTGCGGGTCGGCCTTGGCCCAGCCGCGCATCAGGGCGGGGACGGGGTGCAGCGGGAAGACCTCGCGCAGTGCGGTGAGCAGGTCCTCGGCGGCGGCGAGGACGAGCCGTTCGCCGGTGGAGGAGCCGGCCACCCGGAGCGGCAGCTGGGCGGTGATCATGGTGCTGCTGGGGAACGGCGCCCGGATGTCCCCTTGCCGGGTGTCGTTGTGCCAGCAGACGTTGACGCGCCCGTTGCGGACGTCCTGTTCGCCGGTGTCCACCAGGGTCCGGCCGTCGAGGGTGAGCGACTCCCGGGCGATCCGGACCGCGCCGTCGGTGCGGATCACCAGGTCGAGCCGGATCCGGCCGCGCGGTGAGCGGACGGTGCAGCCGAGGATGACGGCGTCCCGTCCGTGCGGCACGCATCCGCCGAGGCCGCCGCGTACGGGCGTGGCGAGCGGTCCGGTGCGGTCGGGCAGCCCGTCCAGGGATTCGGGGATCTCCTCGCCGAGGGCGAGCCGGGACAGCACGGCGAGCGCGTCGAGGGCGTTGGACTTGCCGACCCCGGCCGGCCCGTGCAGCACGGTGAGCGGCGCGAGCGGCAGGACGGCCCGCCGGTAGGACTTGAAGGCGGTGAGCCGCAGCTCCTCGACGGTGGGGCGTGGCACTGGCGGCCGGTCGGGGCCCGGGGCGCCCGGGCGCAGTTGGGCCGGCCCGGCGGGCGCGGCGGCGTCGCGGTTCACCCGTCGGACGTTAGCCGCAGCCCGGCGGGGCGAAACGTCCCTGCTCGCCAGATTCATCCCTACGGGGCGGGCCCGTCCCGTACCGCTGACCCGCGGCGGTCCTCGGTTACGGCCGCCGGTACGCGGCCACCGTCACCGAGGCGGTCACCTCGACCGGCTCGGGCAGTTCCTCCAGGGCGGCGGCGAGCCGGTCGGGGTCGGTGTGCCAGGCGCTCGGCCCCATGCCGACGACGGTCCGCACGTCCTGGGCGGAGAGCCGCAGGGTGAACTCGACCGGTTGCCGGCCGGCCGGCGTGAGGTAGGGGCCGAGCTTCTCGTCGATCCGGCGCTGCTTCTCCTCGTCGACCGACAACAGGCCGAGGGCGGCGACGAGTTCGCGCAGGTGGCGGGCGGTGGGCGAGACCAGCAGCAGGGTGCCGTCGGGGCGCAGCACACGGCGGATCTCGGGTCCGTTGCGCGGGGCGAAGACGTTGAGGACCAGGTCGGCGCAGGCGTCGCGCAGCGGCAGCGGGCGCCAGGCGTCGCAGACCACCGCGCCGATCCGGGGGTGGGCCTTGGCAGCGCGGCGCAGCGCGTACTTGGAGATGTCGAGGGCGGCGCCGACCCGGCCGGGCAGGGTGTCCAGGACGTGGGTGAGGTAGTGGCCGGTGCCGGCGCCGAGGTCAGCGACGAGGCCCCCCGGGCCATCCGCTCCCCCGCCGGCCCCGGCGTCCGCCCCATCGCCCACGGCCGCGGCGGCCGCCGCGGCCAGGGCGTCGGCGATCGGCCGGTAGTGGCCGGCGGCGAGGAAGTCGGCGCGGGCGGCGACCATCTCGGCCGTGTCGCCGGTGCCGGTGTGGGCGTCACCGGCGAGGAGGCTGACGTAGCCCTGCTTGGCGAGGTCGAAGCTGTGCCCGGCGGGGCAGCGCAGGCTGCGCTCGTGCCGGGTGAGGTCCTGCGCGCAGTGGGGGCAGGCCAGGTAGGGCTCGATGTCCTGCAGCAACGTTCCGTCTTCTCTCGCCGTTCGGCCCCGGCCGGTCGGGGGCGCCAGCCAGCCTAACCACCCGGGCCGGTGGTCGGCCGCCGCGCCGGAGCGACACCGGCCCAGCCACACCGAAGCCCGGGCCCAGCCCACCCCAGCCGAAGCCCCGACCCGACCCGACCCGCCCTACACCGGAACCCGCCCCCGCTCCGCCGCCACCCGCAGGGCGAGCCCCGCGAGCGCCTCCGGCGCCCCGGCCCGCCCGCGCGCGCCGGGGAAGGCGTTGACGTCGACGATCACCGGCTCGTCGGCCCCGTCCAGCAGGTCGACCCCGTACACCTCCAGCCCGAACACCTCGCCCACCCGCAGGGCGAGCGCGGCCCGCCGGGCGGACGGCTCCCACTCCTGCGCCGCCCCCACCCCGTCATCGCCGACGGAGAGTTCGGACCGCCGCCGAGCCGCGAAGACCTGCCCGTCGACCACCCAGAGCTTCTGGTCCCAGCCACTGCTCCGGAGGTACGGCTGGGTGACGACCTCCTCGTGCGGCCAACGTTCAGCGAGTTCCCGCAGCCGTTCCGCGCCGTCGACCAGCGCGACCAGGTCGTGGCGCCGGCTGTGCCGGCTCTTCACCACGAACGGGTACACCTGGTCGGCGAGTTCGCCCAGCGGGCCGGCCGTGACCGTCGCCGCGAACGGCAGTCCGGCGCCCCGGGCGAGCGAGGCCATCCGCACCCTGTCCTGGCAAAGCCCGGTCGCCGCGGCCGAGTTGACCACCGCGGACCCGAGCCGCTCCAACTCCCCGGCCAGCGCCAGCGCTTGCGGCGTGCGTGCCTTGAGCAGGTAGACATCGGCGAGCGCCCCCCGCGGAACACCGCCGTCGAGCGGGACGGCCTCCACCCGGCAGCCGCGCCGCTCCAGCACTCCGGCGGCCGCCGCGAGCAGCGGGTGCCCCGGGTTGCCCGTGATCAGCCCGACCCTCAACTCGCCCATCGGTCCACCCCTCGACCCGCCCCTCGACCAGCCCTTCAACTCATCCCTCAATTCGCCCCTCAACTCGCCCTCCGGTCCGGCCCTCACCGCAGCCCACCGTCCACCAGTCCGACCCGGCCGTACTCCTCGCCACCGGCCGGAACCAGCGCGGGCACCGACACGGCCGTACCGCTGCGCGCGAGCCGCAGCACCGCCCGGGCGACCCGCTCCACCGCGTCGGGCACCTGCCGGAAGCTCGGGAAGTCGTTGACGTCCACCACCACCGGCCCGTCCGGCCCGAGCAGCACGTCGACGCCGTACAGGTCGAGGCCGAACACCTCGCCGACCTGCGCGGCTATCCGTGCGACGCTCGCGGGCAGCGGCACCGGCCGCTCGCACACGCCCTGCCCCGGGTGCAGCGGCGATTCCCGTTCGGTCGCGAAGAGCTCGCCGTCGACGCAGTACACCTTGAGGTCCGTGCCGTTGTTGGGCACGTACGGCTGCGCGATCAGCAGCCCCTCCCCGGCGAGTTCGGGGCCGAGGCCGATCAGGTCGTCGGGTCCGGCCACCAGCCGTACGCCCCGACCGGAGCTGCCGTCCGCGGGTTTGACGACCAGCGGGTACTCGGCGGCCGGGATCTCGGCGAGCCGCTCCCAGCGGGCTGCGGCGTAGGTGACCGGGGTGGGCAGGCCGCGGGTGCGGGCGATCACCGAGGCGAGCGCCTTGTCCCGGACGCCGCGGATCGAGCGGACGTCGTTGACGGTGGTGAGGCCGACCGCGGCGGCCGCCTCCAGCAGGGTGAGCCCTGGGCCGCCGGATACGGTCTTGAGCACCCAGGCGTCGTGGCTGCCGGCCCGGACCGCCTCGGAGATCGCCAGCAGCGAGTCGCCGGGGCGCAGCACGTCCACCCGGTGCCCCCAGGAGGTGAGTTGACGCGCGACGTCCAGCGGCATGCCGTCCCGCCGGTAGTGCTCCTCCACCAGAAAGCAGAGCCTCATGGGCCTGACTTCCCCCTTGCCTCGCCGAGTGCGGATGTCCGCCGTCCCCCTCGGCAGAGCTGTGAAGGCATCAGCTTGCCCGGCGTACACGCACAAGATCGCCGCGAGCGGGTAAGCGTTCGGCAACAATCGAACGCCGGTCGCCGCACAAACCGGTGGCGCTCCACTCCGGCCCCTGCTTGGATGCACGCCGTGACTTCTGCTGATCATGTTCCGGACCCCGCCCTGCTCGACGGCATCGAGCGTTACTACGACGCCGTGCCCCGCAGCGCCGCCACCGCGGAGGACTTCGGCCCGCTGACCCTCTTCGTCCGCCGCGGCGAGACCGGCTGGCACTACTACGCCCGCCCGACCCCCGGCCACGGCGGCCCGGCCGCCACCGCCGAGGACGTCCGCCGGGTGTTGGAGCGGCAGCGGGAGCTGGGCCTGCCGGAGGCCTTCGAGTGGGTGGCCGAGCAGAACCCCGAGCTGCGCGCGGCGGTGGAGGCGGCCGGCCTGGCGGTGCACGAGCACCCGCTGCTGGTGCTCGGCCCGCAGGACGGGACGGCCCCGGCGCCGGCGCTCCCGGAGCGGGTGGAGGTGCGGGTGCTGGCCGCGGACGCTCCCGAGCTGGCCGACGCGGTGGCCGTCCCGCACGTGGCTTTCGGCGCCCCGGGCACCGCCACCGGCAGCGCGGGCGCAGCCGAACTGGCCGTGAGCGCCGCGACGTTGACGTCCGAGGGCGGGGTGGCGCGGATCGCGCAGCGGATCACCGACGGGGTCAGCGTGCTGGCGGCCGCACTGGAGGGCGGCGACGTGCTCTGCGCGGGCCAGCACAACCCGGTGGGCTCGGTCACCGAGGTGGTCGGGGTCGGGACGCTGCCCTCCGCCCGGCGCCGCGGGCTGGCCCTGGCGGTCACCGCGGCCCTGGTGGCGCACGCCCGCGCCAACGGCGTGCGGACGGTGTTCCTGTCCGCCGCCGACGAGGACGTCGCCCGGATCTACCGCCGGGCCGGCTTCCGCCCGTTCGCGACGGCCCTCATCGCGGAGCCCGTCGCCTCGGACCCCCAGGCCTAGACCGGCGCGGCACCAGCCCAGGCACCGGCACCAGCCCAGGCACCCGCCCAGGCACCGGCACCGGCACCGGACGGGGACGCGGCTCAGTCGTCGTCCTCGTCCTCCTCCTCCGCCCCCGTGACGCCCTCCCCCTCGGCCTCGTCGACCACCCAGGCCGACAGCCGTTCGGCGACCCCGGACACCCCCAGCCGCCCTTCCCGGATGGCCCGGGAGAGGCTGCGCACCTCGCGGGCGGTGGTGGCGACGGTGCAGCCGCTGGCGACGAGGTAGGCGTAGGCGACGGCGGTCGCGAAGAGCTCGTTGGTCTTCTCCAGGGCCGGCACCCGGATCAGCTGGTGCATCAACGCGGCCGCGCGGTCCTGGGGTTCGGGGTAGACGGAGATGTCGAAGATCTCGGCCTGGTGCCGGGTGACGGCCGCGAGCAGCGAGCCGTAGTCGGTGACCTGCGGGTCACCGGGCGTGTACTGCTCGGCGGTCATGAGCAGCCACGAGAGGTCGACCTCCAGTTTCAACGGCGCACGTCCTGGAGCTCGCCCGACTCCCCGAACTCGGCGAGGAACGCCGTCTCGTACTCCTTCATGAACTGTGCGGCGGCGTCGATGAAGGCCCGTCCCGATTCACCCATGTCCTGCTGGACCAGGCGTTCGATGTACTGGTTCATGCTGATCCCCTGCTGCTCCGCCCGTTCCCGGGCCATCTCCGCGGTCGTGGCGTCCACTCGGACGTTCAGCTGCTTCTTGCCCATGCCGTTCAAGCTAGCGCTGAAGTGCTAGCACAACAAGGGCGCACGCACACCGCCCGCACACCTGCCGCACGCCCCCACGCAACCCCTCCGTCACCGAAGCGCCAACCGAAGCGCCACCCGGACCACCGACCGAACCACCGACCGAACCGCCCGGCGGACGCCGCCGAGCCGCTCACCCATCCGCTCCCTACCCCGTCACGCCCTCCGCCACCCGGCCCCGCCCCCGCACGGGCCCGGCACGGACCCCCGACCCGACCGGGCCTGACTTGAAGAGTCCTGCACCATCCGGGACTCTGAACTCTCCTGAGCGTTCCCCGAGCGGCACCGACCGGTTTTGTGGAGGCCGGCAATGACAGCCATGTTCGACCAGGAGCTGCGCGAGCAGCTCGCCCAGGCCCGGCAGGACCTCGCGGCGGCCCGGGCCGAAGGGGACGCCGACGGCGTCCAGGCGTACGAGGGCCGGATCGCCTCGCTCCTACGGCTCGCCGCCCAGCACGGCATCGACCTCCCGCACAGCGCCGACGAAGAGGAGCACAACGAGTAGCGCGCGCCCCGCACGCAGGCGCGGAAGCAGCCGCCGCAGCGGCCCCGGGGGCACCACCCGCCCGCCCCGCACAACGCCGAGGAGGCGGCACCCCGTGACGCACGGGGTGCCGCCTCCTCGGCCGTTACGGCAGGCTCGGACTCATGCCCCGGCCGGCTCCAGGATGGCCACGCACTCGAAGTGGTGGGTCATCGGGAACAGGTCGAAGGCCCGCAGCGAGACCGGCCGGTAGCCGCCCTCGCGGAAGAACTCGAGGTCCCGGGCGAGCGCCGCCGGGTCGCAGGCGACGTACGCGATCCGGCGGGCCTCCAGGCCGACCAGGTGCGCGACGGTCTCGCGTCCGGCGCCGGCCCGCGGCGGGTCCAGCACGATCAGGTCGGTGGCGGTGATGCCGGTGCGCGGCAGCAGCGTCTCGACCCGGTCGCACTCGATCCGCACGTTGTCCAGCGCGGCCAGGTTGTGCCGGGCGTCGACGACGGCCTGCTTGGCCGACTCGATGCCGAGCACCGCGCCGTCCTCGCCGACCCGGTCGGCCAGCGCGCCGGCGAACAGGCCGACGCCGCAGTACAGGTCGAGCGCGCTCTCGCCCCACTGCGGGTCCAGACCGTCCAGCACCGCGTCGACCAGGGTGTCCGGCGCCTCCGGGTGGATCTGCCAGAAGCCGCCGTTGCTGATCCGCCAGGTGCGCCCGGCGGCCCGCTCGCGGACGAAGCCGCGCCCGTGGACCTTGTGCGCGTCGCCCTGGTCGTCGATCCGGGCGATCGACACCGGCTTGTCCAGCTCGACCAGCGGCAGCTGGGCGCCGTCGCGCGGGGTCAGCACCACCTGGCGGTCCGAGGAGCCGCTCGCGGCGATCGCCTCGACGCTCGCCACCCCCGGCCAGTCCCGGGACTCGATGCCGAGCTCGGTGACGCCCTCGGCGGCGATCAGGCAGCGGTCGATCACCTGGACGTCGTGCGAGCGGTGCTTGCGCAGACCGACCTTGTCGCTCTCCGCGTCCACCGTGTACTGCACCCGGGTGCGCCAGGCCGGCACCTGCCCGGGCGGCAGCTTGCCGCCGACCGGCTCGACGCTGCCGTCCCAGCCGGCCTCGGCCGGGGTCAGCCCGGCGAGCTTCGCCAGCTGCTCGGTCAGCACCGCGGCCTTGAGCTTGCGCTGCCCGCCGGGGGTGACGTGCTGCCAGTCGCAGCCACCGCACTTGCCCGGACCGGCGAACGGGCAGGGGGCCTCGATCCGGTCCTTGGCGGGCTCCAGCACCTCCACGGCGTCCGCGCGCAGGAAGCGCGAGGTGGTGGTGCCCTCGGTCACCTGCGCGACCACCTTCTCGCCGGGCAGCGCGTGCCGGACGAACAGCACCCGCCCCTCGTGCCGGGCCACGCAGTGCCCGCCGCCGTGCGCGACCGGGCCGACCTCGACCTCGTAGCGCTCGCCGACCAGCGGGTCCCCGGACGGGGCCTGCGCCCGCTGCGGTCGCGGCGCGGCCGCGCCGCGCAGCGCCTTCGGCGGCCGAACCGCCTGCTTGCGCGGCGCCTTCCGGGCGGCCCCGTCCGCGCCCTTCCCGTCCTGGGCGCCCTTCCCGTCGCGGGCCGGCTTCTCACCCCGGGCGCCCTTCCCGTCGCGGGCGGGCTTCTCACCCCGGGCGGGCTTCTCGCCCTGGGCCGGCTTGGCGGCCCGCACGGGCTTCTCCTCCGGGGCCTCCCCCGGCACGACCGGCGCGGTGCGCGCCGTCAGCCCCTCACGGTCGGTGGCTTCCGGCCGGTGCGGCTTGCCCCAGCGCGGCCGGGCCACCTGCCCGGGCTGGGAGCCGCCCCGACGGGCGCCCTTGCCCTTGCCGGAGGCGCCGGAGGAGCGGGGCGGAGTGTTGCGCGTCACTGGGAGGAGTCCTTGCTGCGGTCGGGAGTGGCACCGGTGTCGGCACCGGTACGGGCGGAATCCTTCGACTTTACGGCCTTCGGCGCCCTCGGCTCGCCACGACGGACGGATCCGGGCGCCGACCAGGCCTTCTGCGGCCTGCGCCGCTCCGAGGACTCCAGCTGCCACGGCACCGAGGTGACCATCACCCCGGGCTTGAACAGCAGCCGCCCCTTGAGCCGCAGCGCGCTCTGGTTGTGCAGCAGGTGCTCGTACCAGTGGCCGACCACGTACTCCGGGATGTAGACCGCGACCACGTCCCGCGGGCTGCTGCGCCGCAGGTTCTTCACGTAGTCCAGGACCGGCCCGGTGATCTCGCGGTACGGCGAGTCCAGCACCTTGAGCGGCACCTCGATGCCGCGCTCGTCCCACTCCCGCCGCAGCGCCGCCGTGTCCGCCGGGTCGACGTTGACGGTGACGGCCTCCAGGGTGTGGGCGTGGGCCAGCCGGGCGTACGCGAGGGCGCGCAGCGCGGGCTTGTGCAGCTTGGAGACCAGCACGATGGCGTGCACCCGGGTGGGCAGCACCACGTCGTCCGGCTCCTCGGCCGCGATGAGCTCCGCGGAGACCCGGTCGTAGTGGCGCCGGATCCCCTTCATCATCACGAACAGCACCGCCATCGCGGCGATCGCGATCCAGGCGTGGCCGATCTTGGTGACCAGGACGACGATCAGCACGGCCATCGTCATCACCAGGCCGAAGCCGTTGATCGCCCGGCTGCGCTGCATGTGGCGCCGCTTCGCCGGATCGGTCTCGGTGCGCAGCAGCCGGGTCCAGTGCCGGATCATGCCGGACTGGCTCATGTTGAAGGAGACGAAGACGCCGACGATGTAGAGCTGGATCAGCCGGGTCGGGTCCGCGTCGAAGGCGATGATCAGCAGGATGGCGGCGATGGCCAGCAGGATGATGCCGTTGGAGAAGGCCAGCCGGTCGCCGCGGGTGTGCAGCTGGCGGGGCAGGTAGCGGTCCTGGGCGAGGATCGAGCCGAGCACCGGGAAGCCGTTGAAGGCGGTGTTGGCGGCCAGCACCAGGATCAGGCCGGTGACGGCGGCGACGAAGTAGAAGCCGGGCGTGAAGTTGTTGAAGACGGCCTCGCTGATCTGCGCCAGCGCGGTCTTCTGGTGGTAGTCGGGGCCGGAGCCGACCAGCTGCTCGGCCGGGTTCTCGGCCATCTGCACGCCGGTGAGCCGGGCCAGCCAGATGATGCCCATGAACATCACCACGGCGATGCTCGCCATCATCAGCAGCGTGGTGGCCGCGTTCTTGCTCTTCGGCTTGCGGAAGGCGGGCACGCCGTTGGAGATCGCCTCCACGCCGGTGAGCGCGGCGCAGCCGGAGGAGAAGGACTTGAGCAGCAGGAAGACCAGCGCGATCCCGCCGAGCGAGTCGTTGCCGGGGATGGCGGCGAGGTGGAAGCCGGAGCTCTCTGCGGGCATGGACTGGCCGAGCACGAAGTGCCGGAAGACCCCGTAGCCGACCATGCCGATCACGCCCGCCATGAAGGCGTAGGTGGGCACCGCGAAGGCGGAGCCGGATTCGCGCACCCCTCGCAGGTTCATGCCCATCAGCACCACGACCACGACCACCGAGACGATCATCTCGTGGCCGCGCAGCGCCGGGACGGCGGAGACCACGTTGGCGACGCCGGAGGTGGTGGACACGGCGACGGTGAGCACGTAGTCGACCATCAGAGCCGCGGCGACGACCAGTCCGGCCGCCGGGCCGTGGTTGACGGTCGCCACCTCGTAGTCGCCGCCCCCGCTCGGGTAGGCGTGCACGTTCTGCCGGTAGGAGGCGACGACGGCGAGCATCACGACCGCCACCACGAGGCCGATCTGCCAGGAGAAGTGGATCGCCGAGACGCCCGCGATGGAGAGCGTGAGCAGGATCTCCTCAGGGGCGTACGCGACCGAGGAGAGCGCGTCCGAGGCGAAGACGGGCAGCGCGATCCGCTTGGGGAGGAGCGTCTCCCCCAACTTGTCACTGCGCAGGGCGCGCCCGATCAGAAGGCGTTTCGGAAGGTCAGTCGGCATAGGCACGTTAAGGAATCGTAGGGGTATCCCGACGCGGCTTGCGCCGTTTATCCCCCCCTTCGTCGCGACTGTGTTCGGTGGACCGGCTAGCGTGTCGGATACGAGTCGGTGGGCAACACTCTGGTTGTCGAGCGGAGTCCGGCCGACGCCCCACGAGAACCCTCGCCCCGGAACGTCCGGGCGGGAAAGGGAGATGAACGGTGTTTGCGCAGGTCAAGACCCCTTCGGGACGGGTGAGGTAGCGCCGGTGCACATCGTCATCATGGGCTGCGGCCGCGTGGGCTCGGCCCTCGCGAGAACGCTGGAGAAACAGGGCCACTCGGTGGCCGTGGTCGACCAGGATCCGACCGCATTCCGCCGGCTGGGCGCCGGGTTCAACGGGCGCCGGGTGACCGGGGTCGGTTTCGACCAGGACACCCTGCGCGAGGCGGGCATCGAGGAGGCCGGCGCCTTCGCCGCCGTCTCCAGCGGCGACAACTCCAACATCATCGCTGCCCGGGTCGCCCGGGAGACCTTCGGCGTCGAGAACGTCGCGGCCCGGATCTACGACCCCCGCCGCGCCGAGGTGTACCAGCGCCTGGGCATCCCGACCGTGGCGACGGTCCGCTGGACCGCCGACCAGATGCTGCGCCGACTGCTGCCGAGCGGCGCCGAGCCGCTGTGGCAGGACCCGAGCGGCAGTGTGCAGCTGGCCGAGGTCGCGTACCACCCGGACTGGGTGGGGCAGCGGATCGGCCGCCTGGAGGAGGCGTCCGGCGCCCGGGTGTCGTTCGTCACCCGGCTCGGCGAAGGGATGCTCCCCTCGCCGCAGATGGTGGTGCAGGAGGGCGACCTGGTGCACGTGATGCTGCGCCGGGCCGACCTGACGGCGGTCGAGGCCGCGTTCGCGCAGGGGCCGAAGGAGGAGGGTCACTGATGCGGGTCGCCATTGCCGGGGCCGGTGCCGTGGGTCGCTCGATCGCGGGCGAGCTGCTGGAGAACGGTCACGAGGTCCTTCTGATCGACAAGAACCCGAACGCCATCTCGGTGGAGCGGGTGCCCATGGCGGAGTGGCTGCTGGCCGACGCCTGCGAGATCACCTCGCTGGACGAGGCGGCGCTGCAGCGCTGCCACGTGGTGATCGCCGCGACCGGTGACGACAAGGTCAACCTGGTCGTCTCGCTGCTCGCCAAGACCGAGTACGCGGTGCCGCGGGTGGTCGCCCGGGTGAACAACCCGAAGAACGAGTGGCTCTTCAACGAGTCCTGGGGCGTGGACGTGGCCGTCTCCACCCCGCGCCTAATGTCCGCGCTGGTCGAGGAGGCCGTCAGCGTCGGCGACCTGGTCCGCCTGATGCGGTTCAGCCAGGGCAACGCCAACCTGGTCGAGCTGACCCTGGCCGGCGAGGCCGAGCTGGTCGGCACCCGGGTGGGCGACGTCACCTGGCCGCCGGACACCGCGCTGGTGAGCATCATCCGCGAGGGCCGGGTGCTGGTGCCGGCCAAGGACGACACCCTGGAGGGCGGCGACGAGCTGCTCTTCGTGGCCGCGCAGGAGCGCGAGGAGGAGCTGGAGCAGCTGCTGTCGGCGACCTCCGGCGCCCAGTAGGCAGGCGCACGGCGAACGCGCCGCAGCGGACGCCCAGCGGCGAACGCGAGTACGGCCGAGGGGCCCCCAACCCCCCCGGGGGGGGGGGGGCCCCGGGCCGCGGGGGGGCGCAGCGGCC
>NZ_JBHZCN010000166.1:0-14017 GCF_042755465.1 Kitasatospora sp. NPDC059160
CGCCAGGGCCGCGACCGGCCCGCTCGACCTGGTCCGCACCGCCTTCGGCGAACTGCTCGGCAGCGTCCCGCCCGCCGACGGCGACTTCTTCGCCCTCGGCGGCCACTCGCTGATCGCCGTCCAGCTCGCCGAACGCCTGCGCACCCGCGTCGGCGTGCCGCTCACCGGCCTCGACATCCTGGAGCACCGCACCCCGCGCGCCCTCGCCGCCCTGCTCGCCGCCCGCGAGGAGGAACGCCGCGCCGCCCTCACCCGCGTCGACGGCCTCCACAGCACCGAGCCGCGCACCGGCACCGTGCTGCTCACCGGCGCCACCGGCGGCGTCGGCGCCGCCGTGCTCCAGGAACTGATGGCCCAGGGGCGGCCGGTACGCGTCCTGGTCCGCCCCGAGTCGGCCCACCTGCCGGCCCTGCACGGCGCCGAGATCGCCGAGGGCGACCTCGCCGACCTCGACAGCCTCCAGCGCGCCGTCAAGGGCGTGGACGCCGTCATCCACTCCGCCTGCACCTTCACCGACCACGAGGTCGACACGGCCGCCATGCGCGCCCTGCTGGACGGCTGGTCCGGCGGCCCGTTCGTCTTCGTCAGCAGCATCGACGCCTACGGGCGCCCGCCCGGCACCGAGGTCGCCGAGGGAGGCCCCAGCGGCGCACCCGTCACCGCCTACGGGCAGGCCAAGCTCGACTGCGAGCGGATGCTGTTCGAGACCGCCGAGGCCACCGGCCACGGCCCGGCCACCGTGGTGCGCGCCCCCATCGTCTGGGGCCCGCACCACCGCCTGCGCGACCAGCTCCGCTGGGGCTCCACCGGCGACCTCTACCAGGCCGCCCTGGCCGGCCGCCCGATCGCCCTGCCGGCCGCCGCCGACGGCGAGCCGCAGGAGTGGCACGGCGCCGCCTGGGTGCACTCCGCCGCCCTGGCCCGCGCCCTCGCCGCCTGTGCCCTGCCCGACGGCCCCGCCGCCGGCCGGATCGTCAACGCGATCACCGGGCACGTCTCCTGGGCCGAGTTCGGCACCGAGCTGATCCGGCTGCTCGGCTCGGACAGCGTCCTGGACCTGCGCCCCGACGCCGACCCCGAGCTGCGCCGCCCGTGGCACTACCGGGCGGAGACCCTCGCGGCCGCGCTCCAGCCGGAGCCGGGCGAGGACTGGCGCAGCGTGCTGGCGGCCATGGTGGGCTGACGGCGCCCCCGTCGAGCGGCGCTCGGTCCCCGGATTCTCCCCGGGGGCCGGGCGCCGTCCGGCATCAGCTCCGGTACCGGCGGTCGCCGGCCCTCGGCGCGGCGCCCTGCACCAGCGGGGGCCGACCGCCCCTCGCCGGTCGGCGGCTCAGCGCCGCCGCAGTCGGGCCGTGGCCGCGTTGCGGATCTGCCGGGTCCGGCCGCGCTCGGCGAGGAGGTCGAGCGCGGGGCCGGTCGGGGCCGTCTCGGCGGTGCGCAGCTGGAGCCGGTCGGAGGCGGCGAGCAGCTGCTCCGCCTCCCACGGCTCGCCGAGGGTGACCGCCCGCAGCAGCGCCCACTCGTGCAGGCGCCGTACGGCGAAGCCGTCGGCCGCGGCGGCCCCGGCCAGCTCCCGGTGCCAGGCCGGGAACCCCGGGTCCGTCAGCAGTTCCGCCGCGCGGCGGTCCAGGTACTCGACCACCGCGCCGCTCGCCATCGCCCGGTCGGGGTCGGTGAGCACCTGCGCCACCAGCGCGGCCGCGTCCGGCGGTGCCACCTCGGCGAGTGCCCGGCGGTGGTCGCGAGGCGCACGTGTTCGTCCGGGTGGTGCTGCGGGGGAGCGGCCCCCTCCTCGTCGTGCACGGGGACCTCCTGCCGTCGGGCCATCTCAGCCGATGTCGACCACCCGGGCCCAGCTCGGCGGTGCGTCCGGCCGGTACTCGCCGTTGTTCTCGTCGTACCGGGCCGGGCGCCGGAACCGGCCCACCACCGTACGGCACGAGGGCGCGACCGCCGGCCAGGGCGTCTGCCCGTCCGTCAGCACCACGACGACGTCCGGCTGCGGCCTGGTCCGTAGTGCCGCCGCGAAGCCCGTCCGCAGGTCCGTCCCGCCGCCGCCGACCAGCGGGATGCCCGCCGCGCGGCAGAGCGCGCCGACGGACTGGGGGGCCGCGTCGCAGGACAGCACCGTGACCAGGTCGTGCCGGCCGCCGACCGCCCGGCCGATCGCCGCGACCTCCAGCAGCGCACCGCCCAGCTCCCGGTCCGAGACCGACCCCGAGGTGTCGATCACCACCGACACCCGGGGCGGGCGCCGCCGCAGGCTCGGCAGCACCACGCCCGGCAGCGAGACCGAGCGGCGGGCCGGACGGCCGTAGCTGTAGTCCCCGCCCGCGCCCGGCCCGGAGACCGCCGAGCGCAGCGCCGCGCCCAGCAGTTGGCGCCACGGCTGCGGCGGGTGGAACGCCTCCTCGGCCCAGCGCCGCCAGCCCGCCGGGGCATCCCCGGGGCGGCCCCGGATGGCCTCGGCGACCCGGAAGCGGACCGCGTCCTGTTCCTGGGCGGTCAGCCCGTGGGCGCCGTCCGGGCCCAGCTCCCGCGGGCGGTCCACGCCGTCGGCG
Organism: Kitasatospora sp. NPDC059160; assembly: GCF_042755465.1. Classification (NCBI taxonomy): domain Bacteria; kingdom Bacillati; phylum Actinomycetota; class Actinomycetes; order Kitasatosporales; family Streptomycetaceae; genus Kitasatospora; species Kitasatospora sp. NPDC059160. The sequence continues at coordinate 2,562 of NZ_JBHZCN010000166.1, forward strand.
CCGCTGCCGCAGTCCAGCCAGGCCAGGTTCAGCCGGCGCAGGTCGAAGCGGAAGCCGCGGACGTAGTCCTCCATCAGCCTCCCCTCCGGCAGGTCGAGGCGGCTCGGCGTCAGCGCGCCCGCGGGCGTGACCAGGCCGTCGCCGAAGGCGTCGTCGTTGATCTCGCAGTCTGCGGCGATGTTCATCCGCAGCCGGTCCGCGGGTCCGGTCAGCCCGAGGCTGCGGGCCAGGCGGTCGCTGCGCCCGTGGTGGTCGCGCAGCAGGTGCGAGACCTCGTGGACCCAGATCGAGGCGAGGTCCTCCACCGCGGTGCGTTCGACGAAGGCGGGGGAGGCGTAGCAGCGCCAGTGGCGGTCCACGCCCATGGTCGGCACCCGGCGGTCCTCCACCAGGTGGAGGGCGAACAGCGCGGTCGCCAGGTAGGGGCGGGCCCGGGCGGCCTGGAGCCGGGCGGCGTACAGCTTGTCGAGGTCCAGCGGGCGCGGGTCCGCCGACGCGGACACCGGGGTCCGCACCGGTAGGGACCCCGGGGCGGTCACCGGTACGGCCAGTGGGCGGGCGGTGAGCGGTCTGCCGTGCCTGCGGACGTCCAGCGGTGTGGCGGCGGGCCGGGCGCTCCAGCCGGTGTCCGGCGGGGTGGTGCCCTTCGGTGTGCTGCCCCCAGGTGCGCTCGCCCCGGGCGTGCGGCGGGTGCTCATCGGCCGGCCGTCACGTCGGTCCGAGCGGCCGTCCGGACGGCCGCCCGGTCGGCCCGCCGGGACAGCGCCACCGTCGAGGCGAGGTGCTCGATCGCCGCCGGGACCTCCCAGTCCTCCCGGCGCAGCGAGGCCAGCGTGGTGGCCGGGACGACCAGGACGTCCGGCGCGCCGGTCGCCATCGCCCGTACCAGCAGCGCCCAGGCCGCGTCCCAGCGCGCCCGCTCCGGCCGGTTGCGCACCGCGGCCACCACCCCGTCCAGCACCACCTGGCGCAGGTCCCCGCGTTCGGGCAGCACGGCGGCGGCCGGGTCGGCGAGCAGCAGCTCCGGGTCCGGCAGGTCCATCCGGTCCATGCTGGCCATCAGTTCGAGCCCCGGTCCGTCCCCGACCGTGCCCCGGACCAGCAGCGACAGCACCTCCCGGGAGGAGCCGGCCGCGGTGGCGAAGGCGATCAGCCGCAGCGTCATGTCCCAGCTGCGCGGGGACGGCCAGGCGCCGCCGCGCCGGGTCTCGCTGGTGGGCAGCCGGTGCACCAACTCCGGCCTGACCGTGAGCAGTTCGCAGACCGCCCGGCGGGCGAACCCGACCGCCGCGGACAGTTCCGCCGGATCCAGCTCCGGCAGGGTGGCGACCGGCCACACCCCGCCGAGGCCGCGCACCACCACCTCGTGGTCGTGCACCCACTGGAGGTGGACGAACCGGTTCGCCAGCGGCGCGCTCAGCTCCCACCCGTCAGCCGCCGAGGAGCGCGGGTTCGCCGCCGCCACGATCCTTACGCCCGGCGGCAGTTGGAGCGAACCGATGCGCCGCTCCAGGACCAGCCGGAGCAGCGCCGCCTGGACGGCGGGCGGCGCGGTCGACAACTCGTCCAGGAACAGCAGCCCGTGCCCGGCCCGGACCAGGCGCACCGCCCAGTCCGGCGGGGCCAGCGGGATGCCCTGCTGCGCGGGGTCGTCGCCGACGACCGGCAGCCCGGAGAAGTCCGAGGGCTCGTGGACGCTGGCGATGACGGTGGTCAGCGGCAGGTCCAGGGCCTCGGCGAGCTGGTTGAGGGCGGCGGTCTTGCCGATGCCGGGCTCGCCCCAGAGCAGCACGGGCAGGTCCGCGGCCACCGCCAGGGTGAGCGCCTCCAGTTGGTCGTCCGGGCGGGGTTCGGTGCGGGTGTCGGCGAGCAGGTCGAGGAGTCGGCGGGCGACGTCGAGCCGGGCGGGGGCGGGCGTGGTCACGGGCATGGGCATGGTCATGGGCATGGGTGATCACCTTGGGGGGTCGGAAGTCAGTGGGTCGTTCGGCATGCGCGGCATGCACGGGGTGCACAGGTCGCGTGCGGTCGAGCGGTGGTCAGCGAGTGGTGGTGGCGATCCGCGGCGGACGGGGGAACGGGTAACCGCCGCGCAGGTGGCTGGGCCTGCCGAACCGGTAGAGCGCGTAGGAGGTCCTGCCGGCCACGGCCTTGGCCCGCCCGTCGACGGTCAGGCCGGAGCGGTAGAGGCCGTAGGCGACCCGGCGTTCGGCGGTCGCCGCGAGCTCGTCCCGCAGGGGGCCGTCGCGCAGTGACGCCTGTCGGCCGAGCAGGTCCTCCACCACGGCGAGGGCCCCGGCGGTGTCGCCGTGGTTCAACCGCTCCCGTACGTCGTCCAGTTCGGCCGGATCGCGGTGCGCCTGGTCGATGGCGCGCAGGCAGGGCAGCGGGGTGCCGGACAGCGCGGCCAGCAGTTCCTCGCGGCGCAGCTGGTCCGGGTCGTGGTCGAGTGCGGTCAGCACCCCGTCGACCACGGCGATCCGGTGCCGGGCGCCGCGGCACTCCACCAGCCGTTGTCCGGCGGGTGGTCGGTCCTGCCGCCCCGGTCGGTGGCCGGGCGCCAGTGCGGCCGCGACCAGGGGGTGCAGCCGGCCGGCGTCGAGCTCCCCGCTGTGCAGCAGGTCGAGGTCGGGCGGTACCCAGGTCGCCGCGTCGGGCAGCAGGGGCAGGGCCCGGAGGTCCCCGACGGCCGCGCCGATGCGGCCGTCGGGGGCGAGCACCAGCCGTTCACCGCGCCCGAGCCGGACCGCGACGGGCCCGGGCGGGAGCCCCTCGGCGCGCAGCAGCAGCTCGGCCTCTGCGGCCCAGCGGTCGACCGCCCGGCGCAGCCTGTGCGGCCCGACTCCGTTGCCCGGTGGGCAGGTTGGCGGACACGAGCCGGCCCTCGTCGCCAACTCACCGCTGCGGCCCGCGTCCCACAGGTGCCGGTGCAGGTCGAGCCGGTAGCGGCGGCTGGGGCGCGGATGGGGGTGCGGGGCCGGGTCGGGATCCGAACCGTCCCAGAGCGCCAGGCTGATCCGCTGCCCGTACTCCGCCCAGGCGGGCGGTGTCCGGACGACGAGGTGCACCGGCCGTTCGCCCGGGTAGCGGGCGAGCGGCACGGTCAGCCCGGCGCGCAGCAGTCCGGCGGGGGCGGTACGCGGCAGGTGCCAGCGCAGCAGGTCCGGCGCCAGGCGGCGCAGGTCCTCGCGGACCCGTTCGGCCAGGGTGTGCCCGTGGGCGTGCGCGACGTCCCGCAGGCGGAAGTCGACCTCGACGTTGGCGGCGGCGCAGGCCCCGGCCCAGTCACCGGCGAGTCGGCGCGCGGTGGCGGTTTCGATCATGGAGGGCGGCACGGCGTACTCGCGTACGCGCCGCCAGAAGGAGAAGCGGGAGGCATCCTCGTTCGCGGTGTGAGTGAGCATCAGCACTCACCTTGGGCGAACGGGACCTCCGATCCGAGAGCAGCGAAAGTGTTCATCGCCGGGGAGCATAGCGCCCGCCGTCGCCGCCGCGCCACCGCTTTCCGCCGCGGTTTCGTCGCGGTCGTCGCGGTCTCGCCGTGAGAGCGGTCCTTCCGCTGCGCGCCCGCTGGGTGTGCTCAAGGACCGCTGGAGGACGGGTCGAGGGCGGTGGTCGGCGGCGGCCGCGCCGTGCTCTGGTGGACGCCGGAGGAGGTACGGCCCCGGGCCCCGGGGCCGGCCCGTGCCGTGGACGCTCACGCATGCGCCTGGGCGCCAGGGGAGAACCGAAGGATGACCGATGCGCTCCAGCCAGACCTCAACTCCCGATCACCGCAACGCTCCAGGGGCCTTCGACGGCCCCAGTCGAGGAGGTGCCCCGTCGGTGGTGCCCGCTGACCGTGGCAGGGCCGCCGGTCCGGTCCTGGTGGGTGCCACCCTCGCGATGGGCCTGATGGCCGGGCTGTTCTTCGCCTTCGACGTGGCGGTGATGCCGGGCCTGGCGGCCGGTGACGACCGGACGTACGTGACGGCGATGCAGCACATCAACACGTCGATCGAGAACGGCGTGTTCGGCCTGGTCTTCGTCGGCGCCTTCGTCGCGACGGGTGTCGCGGCCTGGCTCCAGCACCGGGCGGGCCGGCGGCGGGCGGCGCTCTGGGCGGCCGGGGCGACCCTGCTGTACGGGGTGGCGCTGATGGTCACCATGGGTGTCAACATCCCGCTGAACAACGACCTGGCGGCGGCCGGCGATCCGTCCCGGATCCTCGACCTCGCGGCGGTGCGGGCGAAGTTCGAGGGGACGTGGGTCACGGCCAACGTGTGCCGCACGGTGCTCTGCACGGCGGGGCTGCTGGCGCTCGGCCGGGCGCTCGTCCTGCACGGGCGCGGCGCGCGCTGACCCCGGGCGCTCCCGGCGCGGCGTGCGCGCGGTCAACCCGCCGTCCGGCTGGCCGATTTCGTCCCCTTTCGTGCTCGGGCCGGTCGCGGTGCCGGCGGTCGGCGGCGCAGACTGGTCGGTACACGGCAGTTCCGACACCAGGGGGCAGGCATGGCCTTACGAGCTCTTGGGCGCAGCGGAGTTGGGCGACGGAAGGGTGGACGGCTCCGGGAGGCGGTCGGCGCGCTCGCCGTCGCCGCGCTGGCGGCGGGTGCGGTGCTCGGGGGCCCCGTCGGCACCGCGGACGCTGCTGGGCCGGCGGGGCTCGCCGGTCCCGCAGGGCTCGCCGGTCCGGCCGGGAGCAAGGGCGGCGCCAAGGTCGTCTACCTCACCTTCGACGACGGCCCCAGCCCCGCCTACACCCCGAGGATCCTCTCGATCCTCGACCGCTACGGCGTCCGCGCGACCTTCTTCGAGCTCGGCGAGAACGTCGCCGCCCACCCCTCGCTCACCGCCCAGGTCGCCCGGCAGGGCCACAGCGTGCAGAACCACTCCTGGTCGCACCCGGACCTGCGCCGGCTCTCCGGCTCCTCCTTCACCGCCCAGGTCGGCGACACCGACCGGGTCATCCGCGCCCGGACGGGACACACCCCGACGTGCCTGCGCCCGCCGTACGGGGCGGTGAACGGCACGGTGCGCTCCCGGGCGGCGGCGCTCGGCAAGCAGGTCGTGCTCTGGTCGGTGGACCCGGCCGACTGGTCCAGGCCGGGGGCGGCGGCGATCCGGTCGCGGGTGTTGAACAACGTCCGCCCTGGTTCGGTGATCCTGCTCCACGACGGCGGCGGGGACCGCAGTCAGACCGCGGCGGCCCTGCCGACGATCCTGTCGACCCTCAAGGCGCGCGGGTACCGCTTCGCGACCCTCTGCTGACCGGGCCCGGCCCAGTCGGCCCGGCCCGGGGTCGACCGGGGCTGACCAGGCGCGGCCCGGCCCCGACCGGGCCCGCCGGGCCTGCCGGAAAACCGGTTGCCCGCGGGCCGATCCCCGACCACGATCATCCGCATGGACTTTTAACGGCTACCACGTAGCACCAACGAACCCTGTCGCGCGATCGACCTCGGAGCCTGACGGCTCGGTACCGAGGCGATGACCCGCGCCCACGTGTGCATCCGTTATCCCGGGAGCGCCCGCGATCCGCCCTGCCCTGCCCTGCTCCGGCCTGCCACGGTCGGGGCCGCTGGGGGCGGGGCCCGTGGGGCGCTCCTGCAGAGTCCTGAGAGCAACCACCACCATGAATACCGACCGCAAGGCCCGCTGGGCCGTGCGTCAGTCCGCCCTGCCCACCGTCGTCCGGCCCTGCCCGGACTGCCCCGGCACCCGGCACCGCCCCTCGGGGAAGATCCGCGTCAACGCCAGCGGGAAGCTGCTGGACGTCTGGCTGCTGCTGAGCTGCGCGGGCTGCGACCGGACCTCGAAGGTGCCCGTCCACGAACGCGCCCACGTCTCCTCGCTCGACCCGGCCCGACTGGTGGCCTACGAGACCAACGACGCCGCCGTGGTGCGGGAGTTGGCGACGAGCGCCTCGCTCGCCGCCCGGAACTGCTACCGCCTCGACTGGACCGGCACCTGGGAGCTGGAGGTCCGGACGCCCCTGCACGCGCTCGACGACCCGACGCCGCTCACCGTCCTGGTCGCCTTCGAGCTGCCCGTGCCGGTCCGGGTCGAACGGCTGCTGATGCTCGGGCTCGGCCTCAGCCGCACCGCCGTGCGGCGGATGGTCGAGGACGGGCGGATCCAGCTGCCGCCCGCCCTGACGCCGACGGCCAAGGCGCACCGGGACTTCGCCCTCACCCTCCGGCGGCCCGCCGCGGTCCGGCGTGCCACGTCGGCCGGGGTTGCCGCGCCCGTTCCGGCTGCCACGACTGCGGACCTCGGCCGCGTGGACCTGGGCCGCGTGGACCTGGGCCGAGCGGACCTGAGCAGCCCCCGGGCGGCCTCCCGTACGCCGAGGCGTCGGCCCCTCGTGGCGCGGGTCGCGGGCGGGTAGGGACGAGTACCGCCGCGCCTCCCGTGCGGCCCACCGGCCGGTGTTGCGCCGGTGGGCCGCACGGGAGTCCGGCACGGTCGACGGGCCGCTCAGTGCGGCCCGTCGAGGACCAGCGCCCAGGCGAGACAGCCCAGTGCGGCCGTGCACAGCAGCGCGCGCAGCACGTTGAAGCGCACCCAGCGCGCCTCGAAGCGGGTGCGTACCGCCGTCGGGTCGGTGATCCGCTGCGGCGCCCCGGCCTTCTCCAACGCGTCGTTCAGCGGGATGTTGACCGCACGGGTGACCACGAGCGCCGCCCCGTACAGCACCAGGGCGGCGATCGTGGCGGGCAGCGCGCGGTGACCGTCCGAGGGCAGGTGCAGGGCGACCGCGGCAGCCGTGGTGAGCAGCGCGCCGACGAAGCCGAGCACGAACCAGCCGTTCAGGATCGCCACGTTGACGCGCTGCATGACTTCGATGAACGTCCGGTCCTCGACCCGGGCGAGCGCGGGCATCACCGAGCACGCGTAGGCGTAGAACAGCCCGGCGGTCAGTCCGCAGGTGACGGTGGCCGCCACCAGGACGAGTGTGCGTGCCGTTTCCATGTCCGCAGCCCCTCTGCTCACCCGTGTCGCTCGTGCCGCTTGCGTCGCTCGTGCCGCTCGTGCCGTTCGTGCCGGAGTTCCGGTCCGGTCCGGCCCCGCGGGCCCGATCATCCGGCATCCGGTCCGTTCGGACCAGCTCGACCGCTCAAGACTCCCTCAAGCCGAGAAGCACCGGATCCCTGCTTGCACCTACATAGGCTTTCCATTTGCCTAATTCATCTAGGCAATCCCATACTCATCATAGGAAGCAGAGCTCCACACCGCAGAACGAAGAGACGCCATGATCACCACGCCCGCCACCGAAGCCCTCCTGCACGGCCACCTGGACGTCGAACACACCGGCCGCGGCCTGATCCCGCACCGACTGCCCGCCCGCGCCCGCCGCCAGATCCCCGACGAACAGCTCGCGATGGCCCAGTCCCAGCCCTCCGGCGTCCGGCTCACCTTTCGAACCCGCGCCACCACGCTGGCACTGCACACCGTCCCCACCAAGCGCGCCTACCCCGGCGTGCCCGACCTGCCCGACGGTGTCTACGACCTCCTCGTCGACGGCCGGCAGACCGCCGAGGCGACCGTCCCCGGCGGCAACCTGCGCACCATCGACCTCGCCACCGGCCGCACCACCTTCACCGAAGGCCCGCCCGGTACCGCCCACTTCACCGGCCTGCCGGCCCGCGACAAGACCGTCGAGATCTGGCTCCCGCACACCGAGACCACCGAACTCATCGCCCTCGACTCCGACGCGCCCCTCACCCCCGTGGCCGCCGGAACCCGCAACCGCTGGCTGCACCACGGCAGTTCCATCAGCCACGGCTCCAACGCCACCCACCCCACCGGGACCTGGCCCGCCCTCGTGGCCCTCGCCGCCGGCCTCGACCTCACCAACCTCGGCTTCGGCGGCAGCGCCCTGCTCGACCTCTTCACCGCCCGTGCCATCCGCGACACCCCCGCCGACCTGATCAGCCTCAAGCTCGGCATCAACGTGGTCAACGCCGACGCGATGCGCCTGCGCGCCTTCACCCCGGCCGTCCACGGCTTCCTCGACACCATCCGCGACGGTCACCCCACCACCCCCCTCCTGGTCGTCTCCCCGATCCTCTGCCCCGTCCAGGAGCACACCCCCGGCCCGCTCGCCCCCGACTTCACCGCCGGCACCCTCCGCTTCCGCGCCACCGGCGAGCCCGGCCCCGGCCGCCTCACCCTCACCGTGGTCCGCGACGAACTGGCCCGCATCGTCGAAGCCCGGGTCGCGGACGGCGACCCCAACCTCCACTACCTCGACGGCCGCGCCCTGTACGGCGAGCCCGACCACGAGATCCACCCGCACCCCGACGCCGTCCACCCCACCCCCGAGGCCCACCGCCTGATCGCCACCCGCTTCACCGGCCTCGCCCTCACCCCGGGCGGCCCCCTGGCACCCTGACCCCCTGACCCGCCCGACCCCGCCGGTCCGAATTCGATTGCCACGTCGCGGTCGGCCGCGCATCCTGCTGGGATGCGGTTCTCCGTGAACATCCCCAACTTCGGCGACTTCGCCGACCCCCGCAACGTCGCGACCGTGGCCGCCGCCGCCGAACAGGCGGGCTGGGACGGGCTCTTCGTCTGGGACCACGTCCTGCACCGACGGCACCAGGGCCGCCCCTTCGGGGACCCCTGGATGCTGCTGACCGCCGCCGCGCTGGCCACCTCCCGGATCCGACTGGGTACCCTGCTCACCCCGGTCCCTCGCTACCGTCCGCAGCAACTCGCCCGCCAGGTGGCCACCTTGGACCACCTCAGCGGCGGCCGGGCGATCTTCGCCGCAGGCCTGGGCGGTCCGCTCGACGACGAGTACCGCAGCTTCGGCGACCCCGCCGAGCCGCGCGTCCTCGCCGAACGGCTCGACGAGGGGCTGGAGTTGCTGGGCCGCTTCTGGTCCGGCGAGCCGGTGGACCACCACGGCCGGCACTACGAGGTCCGCGACGTGACGCTGGTGCCCGCCACCGTGCAGCAGCCCCGTCCGCCGGTGTGGATCGGCGGCTTCTGGCCGCGCCGCGCGCCCATGCGGCGGGCAGCACGGTGGGACGGCGCGGTGCCGCTCTTCGAGACGGCCCGGCACGGTCACCCGCCGGACGTGACGGAGGTACGGGAGCTGGTCGGCTACGTGTGCGAGCACCGTACGACCGGGGCCGAGCGCCCCTTCGAGTTCGTGCTCGGCGGCGCCACGCCCCTGCACCCGGCCAGGGCCAAGGACGTGGTCGGCCCGCTGCACGACGCCGGCGCCACCTGGTGGGACGAGCGGCAGCTCCAGACCGGCCCCGACCTCGACCGCCTACCCCCGGTCCTCCGCCGCATCGAGGCGGGGCCGCCGGTCATCTGACCGGTGCCGTTCATCTGACCGGTGCCGCCGGGGATCCCCGGGCCTCCCCACCCGATCCGGTCACAGCCCGGGGATCCCGGCCCGCCGTGCGTGCAGCTCGGAACGGACGAGTTCGAGGAGACGCCCCGTCCAGTTGCGCCCCTGGCCGGCGTTGTCGCCCCAGAAGGCCGAGTGCAGGTCGTCGTAGACCAGGGTGCCGTCGCCCGTCGCCAGCAGGATCTCGGCTAGCTCGGGATGCTGCTCGTACTTGGCGCGCAGAAGGCGCGTCATGACGGCGGTCCGCAGGTGCTCCCAGCCCTCGCGGCGGGGCGCCCCGGCTGCCACCTTGTGTGCGGCGGAGGCGGTCCCGGCCGTCGCGACCGCGGCCCGGACCTCGGGTTGAGCCACCGACAAGGCCCAGTAGGCGTGGGTGACGGACGGGTAGTCGGTCTCTCCCACCGTGATCGGAGCGGGGTAGTCGTTGCGCAGCCCGAGCCTGCCGGGATCCTCCACCGGTTCGTTCGGGGACAAGCGGCAGAGCCGGACCGCCGGGGCGTGCGACGCCACCGGCCCGTCCGCCGGGACACGGGCGGGCCGCTCGGCACTCCAGTCCGCCCGCCCCTCGAAGTACGCGAGGGCGCGGTCGTAGACCTCCTGCGTGACCGGCGGTTCGCCCGGCAGGTAGGTCCGGCCGCCCGGTCCGGCCACCAGCGCGCGCAGCGGGGCGTCCTTCCGATCCATGTCGCCCAGCATCCGGCACCGCTCCGGGGCCGGCACGGCCATGAACGCCGCCCGGGCCGCGGCCCGGTTCTCCTCGGTCCGGTCGGCGAGGAAGACCTCGACGGCGGCCAGGCACCGGCGGGTCGAGTCGGGCCGCCCGTTCAGCAGGTCGACGGTGTCGCGGACCTCGGCGACCAACTGCTCCGGAGTCCGCCAGCTCCGCGGCCCGCTGAACCTCCACTCCGCCAGCTCGTCCGCGGAGGCCTCCCCACCCTCGCGCAGGCTGGTGGCCACCCACCCGGTGCGCACCTTCTCCTCGAACTCCTCGACGGTGACCAGGCCCCCGCAGTCGATGAGCCCGTCCGCATAGATGAAGAGGTCGATGAGGAAGTGGTGGCCGCCGTTGCGGATGAACACGTGCCGCCAGGTGCCGGGGACGCGGACGCCGTCCGCCGTGCGATGGGTGATCCATTTGCCGAACATCCCGAGATTGTCCCCGACCACGGCCCCGGCCCCGACCGCAGCCGCAGCCGGAGTGAGCACCTGGCCGGCCGCGGCTGTCCCACCTGCTCCCGCCCACCCGCACGCCGAGAGGCCGAGCCGTTCGAACCTGCCCCGTGAGCGATCACGCGCCCGCTGACAGTCCGAACATCGACCGGCAGGGCGCCAGCCCGCTGACCGAGACGGGGACTTCGGCATGGGCCTCCCAGCGGTCGCGGGTGAGCCGGAGCCGCCTGTTCGTCACGGGCCCGCCGCGCACCACGTGACGGTCGACGCCGTCGAGCTCATAGCCGTGCTTCCGGGACACGGCGAACGAGGAGGCATTGTGCTCGAAGGCCCCCGATGTCGCCTCCAGCGCGTCCAGGCCGGCGAAGGCCAGGTGCAGGACGGCGGCGCGCATCTCGGTGCCGATCCCTTGCCGCTGGTGGCGCACACCGAGCCAGGAGGCCGTGGTGACCTCCCGCAGGACGGCGAAGTCCCGGGCGGCGATGGTCTGCAGGCCGACGACCCGGCCGTTCTCGAAGACCGCCAGGTTCAGGGCCCAGTCGCCCGGTGACCAGTTCCCCCGGCACAACCAGTGGTGCTGCACCACGGACCGTGCCCGTTCGGCCGGAGGAAGGTCGGTCCACGGCACGAGGAAGGGCATGCGGTCCGGCTGGTGGACGCCCTCTGCGGCCAGGTCGGCCAGCTGGGCCAGCTCGCGGTCGGTGGGGAGCCGGAGCTCCAGGCGGGGAGTGGCCAGGTGCAGTCCCAGCAGCGGCCAGTGATCGATCAACATGCGCCATTGTCGAGGACGGCGGCGGCTGCGGTCACCTGGTTTCCGGGGCCCGGAGCGGCGGTGAGGGCCCAGCGGCCCTGCCTGCGGGAACAGGCAGGGCCCGCCTCGTGCCGCTGTGGGTGGCGGTGCGGGGCGGGCCCGTGGTGCGTGGGGTGTGCGGGGTTTAGC
>NZ_JBHZCN010000167.1:0-13705 GCF_042755465.1 Kitasatospora sp. NPDC059160
CCGCTACCCCCGCCGCCACCTCCCGGCCCCCCGGGTCCCTCCCCCCCCCCCGCGGCGGCGGGCCGCGCCCCGGCCGGGCCCCGCCCCGCGCGGTCCGCCCGCACCTGGCGCAGCGCGTCCCAGGTGAGCAGCGCGAGCGCGGCCCACACCAGGGCGAAGCCGGCCCAGCGCGCGGGCGGCATCGACTCGTGGAAGACCGCGACGCCGATCAGGAACTGGAACACCGGCGCCAGGTACTGCAGCAGGCCGAGCACCGTCAGCGGCACCCGGACGGCGGCCGCGCCGAAGAACAGCAGCGGGATCGCGGTGATCACCCCGCTGACCACCAGCAGCGCGGAGTGCCCCCAGCCGTACGAGCCGGCCACCGTGTGCCCGAAGGTGCCGCGCCCGCTGACCTCCAGGTAGACGAGGTAGCCGAGGGCGAAGGGGAACATGAAGGCGCTCTCCGCGGCCAGGCTCTCCAGCCCGCTCAGCCCGACCTGCTTCTTCACCAGGCCGTAGGTGGCGAAGGAGAGCGCCAGGGTGAGCGCGACCCAGGGCAGCTGCCCGTAGGCGGCGGTGAGCACCGCGACGGCGGCGGCGCCGATGCCGACGGCCGTCCACTGCACCGTGCGCAGCCGTTCCTTGAGCACCAGGACGCCGAAGCCGATGGTGACCAGGGGGTTGATGAAGTAGCCGAGGCTGGTCTCCACCACGTGGCCGTTGTTGACGGCCCAGATGTAGACGCCCCAGTTGACGGAGATCACGGTGGCCGCGCCGGCCAGCATGGCGAGCCGGCGGGGCTGGCGCAGCAGCGGGCGTATCCAGCTCCAGTGCCGCTGGGCGACCAGCATCAGCACCACCGCGACCAGCGACCAGACCATCCGGTTGGCCAGGATGTCGTCGGCGGCGCCGGGCTCCAGCAGCGGCCAGAACAGGGGGAAGATCCCCCAGATCCCGTAGGCCGCCGTGCCGTACCAGAGGCCTCGGCCGCTGTCCTGCTGGGTCGTCTGTGGCATGGCCGAGTGCCCTCCCGCGCGCGCGAATATCGATGCGACGGTAGCGGGCGGGAGGGCGGACTGTCATCTCCGTTTCCGGATTTTGGTCATGACATTGCTTGCATGCTGGACGGCTCCGGCGTCCGCGCCGGTCGGACTCCGGCGTCCGCGCCGTGTCCTCGCCGGTCAGGGGCCCTTCGGGCGCCCGTGTCAGGCGCCGGTCGACCGGGCGGCCAGCGCCTCGCGGACGGACTGCGCCAGCGGGGCGGTCGGGCGGCCGATCAGCCGGGCCAGGTCGCCCGGAGTGCCGGCCAGCTCGCCGCGCGCGATGCCCGCGTCCACGTCGACCAGCGCCTCGGCGAAGCCCTGCGGCAGGCCCGCGCCGACCAGGACCTCCAGGTGCTCGGCCGGGGTGACGTCGCGGTGCGCGACCGGCTTGCCGGAGGCCTGCGCCAGCTCGGCGGCCAGCTCGGGCAGGCTCCAGGCGGTGTCGCCGCTCAGCTCGTACACCCGGCCCCGGGCGCCCTCGCCCTCGCCGCCACCCGCGCCGTCGCCCAGCAGCACCGCGACCGCCGCGTCGGCGTAGTCCCGGCGCGGGGCGGTGGCCACCCGGCCGTCCCCGGCGCTGCCGAGCACCACGCCGCGCTCGACCGTGCCGGCCGCGTCGCCCAGGTAGTTCTCGGTGTACCAGCCGTTGCGCAGGAAGGCGTACGGCAGGCCGGAGGCGAGGACCAGCTCCTCGGTGGCCCGGTGCTCGTCGGCCAGCCGGAAGGTGGCCGCGGCCGGGATGCTGGTGTAGGCGAGCAGGGCGACCCCGGCGGCCCGCGCGGCCTCGACCACGGCCCGGTGCTGCGGGATCCGGCGGCCGACCTCGCTGCCCGAGATCAGCAGCACCCGGTCCCCGGCGGCGAAGGCGCCGGCCAGGCTCTCCGGCCGGTCGTAGTCGACCACCCGGACGTCGACCCCGCGCGCGGCCAGGTCGGCCGCCTTCCCGGCGGAGCGGACGGCGACCGCCACCTCGCCCGCGGGGACCCGGGCCAGCAGGCCCTCGACGACGAGGCGGCCGAGCTGGCCGGTGGCTCCGGTGACGACGTACATGGGGTGCTCCTCTGGATGGTGTCCGACCTCGAATGGCCTCTGGCCTCGACACTCACCCTAGGGCTGGCACTAACCTTTCGAAAGTACGCACTTCGAAGTAGGGTACTGACATGAAGGTAAGCACCCTGCGCATGGTGGGCGGGGCACCGGTCGACGCGGTGCCGCCCCCGGCGAACGTCTTCGACCGGATGTGCCCGTCCCGGGGCGTGCTGGAGCACGTCACCAGCCGCTGGGGCGTGCTCGTCCTCGGCGCGCTGCGCGAGCGCGGCTACCGGTTCAGCGAACTGCGGCGGCAGGTCTCGGGGGTCAGCGAGAAGATGCTCGCCCAGACCCTCCAGACGCTGGAGCGGGACGGCTTCGTGCTGCGCGAGGCGCACGCGGTGATCCCGCCCAGGGTCGACTACAGCCTCACCCCGCTCGGCCGGGAGGCGGCGGAGCTGGTCGCGGCGCTCGCCCACTGGTCGGAGCAGCGGGTGGGCGCCGTGGTCGCGGCGCGCGAGGAGTACGACGGGCGGGCTACCGCTCCCTGATCAGGGCCTCCAGCCCGTCCAGCACCCGGGCCAGGCCGAAGGCGTACGCGTGGTCCGGGTCGTACGCGCCGCCGTGCGCCTCGCCCGCCGCGGCGCCGACCCGGGCGGCCACCGGGTGGCGCTCGGGGTCGAAGACCCGGGCCAGCAGCTCGGCGTTGGCCTGCCACCACTGGGCGTCGGTCATCGCGCTGTCCTGCTGGGCGGCCCGCTCGTCGGCGGCCATCCGGGCGCAGGTCTGGACGAAGCCGAGCAGGTGGGTCAGCGCGGCGTCCAGCTCGACGTCGGGCAGGCCGGTGCCCTCCAGGGCGCGCAGCTCGTACTCGTACTTGGCCATCAGGCCGGGGCCCAGCGGCGGGCGGCTGGTGGAGACGGCGGCGACCCACGGGTGGGCGCGGAACAGCGCCCGGTTGTCGTCCGCGACGGCGGTGGCCCGGGCCCGCCAGCCCGCGTCCGCCGGGGCGCTGCGGGGCACGGCGGCGTAGACGGTGTCGAGCATCAGGTCGAGCAGCTCGGCCTTGCCCGGCACGTAGGTGTAGAGGGCCATCGGGGACAGCCCCAGCTCCTGGGCGACCCGGCGCATGGTGACGGCCTCCACGCCCTCGGCGTCGGCCAGGGCGACGGCGGCGGCGGCGATCTCGCCGGTCGACCGGGCCTGCCGGGGGCCGCGGCGGCCCGGCTTCTCCTCGGCGGTGAGCCCCCAGAGCAGGGCGAGGGTGCGCGCCGGGTCTCCGGCGCCGCTGCGGTCGGCGCCGCTGCGGTCGGCGCTGCTGCGGTCGGTGGCCATGCGGAGGATCCTCCCACGGGAGGCGGCGGTTACCGTCTCCCCCATGACCAGCACTGAGCCGCTTCCCGGCACGGACACCGCCCAGGTCCTCCGCCCCCGGGTCACCTGTCGGCGCTGCCACCGGCCGCTGCACGACCCGGAGTCGCGGATGCTCCGGCTGGGGCCGGAGTGCCGGGACCCGGCGGAGCGGGTCGCCCGGTTCGAGGTGGACCAGGAGACCCTGCCGGGCGTGTAGGGCGGGGTTCGAGGACGGGCCCTACGGTCGGCCGAAGAGGCGGCGGAGCAGGCCGGGGCGGGCCCGGCCCGGCTCGGCCGGTCGCTGTCGCCGCCGCTGCGGGGGTTCGGGCGCCGCCGGGCCGGGCGCGTCGGCGCCCCCGGGTTCCTCGGCCCCCTTCGCGTCCTCGGCGGCCGCGCTGTCGCCGCCGTCCCGGCCGTCGTCGCCGTCCCGGGCGTCCTCGCCGTCCTCGCCGTCCCGGGCGTCCTGGGCCTCGGCCGCCGCCAGCAGTCGCCGGGCGAGCTCGCGGTCGGACCGCTCCACCCACGGCGCGGCCAGCACCAGGGCGCAGTACGAGCGCAGGATCGTCACCACCCGGCTGCGGCTCGCCCGGGCGCTGTAGTGCAGCCGCTGCCGCAGCAGTGCGGCGACGTCGGCGCGGGCGGCGGGGTGGGTCCAGCCGATCGCGACCAGGGCGAACCCGGCCGCCTCGACCACCCAGTCCTCCGGGCCGAGCAGCAGGTCGCGCAGCACCCGGCGGCGTTCGGAGCCCTCCCAGGGCTGGTCGGTGCGGTGGTGGGCGATGCCGAGGCAGGCGAAGGCCTGGACGGCGCGCACCCACAGCTCGGGCTGGTGGGCGAGCAGCGCGCGGCCGAGGTCGTCCTCGCGCGGCAGCGGCGGGTGGACCAGGACGCCGAGCAGCTCGTCCAGCGGGAGCCCGGCCAGCCGGACGGCGTGGTCGTAGGCGGCGGGGACGGTCGGCCAGACGATCTCGGCGGTGGCGCGCACGAGGTCGGCGCTCGCCGGGGCGGGCGCGGCGACGGCCGGGCGCGGGTCGGTGCCGTCCCAGGCCCAGATCCGGGTGGTGGGCTCGGTCAGCGGCAGCCGGGGGTCGGGCTCGCCGACGGAGCGGTAGGACACCGTGGAGCGCGGCAGGGCGAGGTGCACGGCCAGCACCGAGCTGGGCGGCTCGACGGCGGAGGCGGTGCAGTCGACCTCGGTGTCGCGTCCGGCGCCGGACGAACCGAGCACCTGGTGCAGCACGTTGACGGTCGCCTCGGTGGTGCCGGTGACCATCCCGAGCCAGGACTCCCGGTGGCTGAGCCGCTCCAGCAGGTCCTGGGCGTACGCGTGGTCGGGGTGGTCCCGGTGGTGGTCGGCGAGGGCGAGCAGGTGGACCGCCTCGCCGTCGACGGCGTGCCGCAGGCCGTACAGGGCGGGGCCGGCCTTGGGGTGCCCGGGTTCGGCGGCGAGGACGCGCTCCAGCCAGGGCATGCCCTCGGCGGGTCGGCCGAGGGAGCCGTACAGCTCGGCGACGTCCACGGCGAGGTAGCCGCTGGAGTTGCCCTCGGCCGGTGCGACCCGGGCCAGTTCGGCCTCCCAGACGGCGAGCGCGTGCTCGGGGCGGCCGTCGGCGCGCAGGGCGTTGCCGAGCATCACGGCGGGCAGGTAGTCGGGGGCCAGCCGGTGGGCCCGCTCGGCGAGTTCGACGGCGCGGGTGGTGGCGCCGAAGCGGCGGGTCAGGCCGGAGGCCATCGCCAGCAGCAGCGGGTGGTCGGGGTGGCGGTCCACCACGGCCCGCAGGAAGCGCTCGAAGGGCCTGACCGCGTCGGCGAGTTCGGTGGGCAGCGGGTCCGGCAGCGCTCCGGCGGCGCGGGCCACCGCCTGGGCGACGGCGTCCGGGTCGACCAGGGTGGGCAGGTCCTCGCGGGCGAGCCACGCGGTGTGGGCCCAGGGGCGGGCCGGCTCGTACTGGATCGCCGAGGCGAGCAGGCCGACGGCGGTGTCCCAGTCCCCGGCGGCGGCCTCCACGTGGGCGCGGCAGACGACCGTGCCCAGGTAGACCTCGCCGTCCAGCGGGAACAGCTCGCGGGCCGCGGCCGGGCCGCCGGTGGCGGCGCACAACTCGGCCAGGGCCTCGTGCAGTTCGGGCAGCTGGGGGTCGGCGAGGATGGCGTCGGCGAGGTGCTCGGCGGCGTGGTCGAGGTCGCCGGAGTCGATCGCCAGCCGGGCGACGGCCACCTCGCCCTCGGCCGCCAGCCGTTCGTCGCCGTCGTCGTCGGTGTGCGCCATGCCCTGTCCCCCGGTCGCGGTCGCGCGGTGTTCGCTGGTTCCTCGGTCCTCGTGCGCGGACGAGGTTATCCGGTGCGTATGACTGGCCGATGATCACCCCGCGACGGGCACGGCGGACAACTGCCCCGCCCGTGACGACCCTTCTGATGCGACCCTTACGAGTGGTTTAGACCTGAGAAGGGCTCAGGTAGGGGTTGGCGGCCAGCACGATGGCTCCGGTGCTTCGAGAGCGAAGCACCTTGCGCACCCCATCCCTGACGAGCCTGACGAGGAACGATGAAGCTCTCCCGCACCCTCTCCGCACTCGCCGCAGCCGCCGTGCTGAGCACCCTCGCCCTGACCGGGCCGGTCGCCACACCGGCGTCCGCGGCGTCCTTCGTGGTCAGCGAGGCCCAGTTCAACAAGATGTTCCCGAACCGGAACTCCTTCTACACGTACAAGGGCCTCACCGACGCCCTGGGCGCCTACCCGAAGTTCGCCACCAGCGGCGACGACGCCACCCGCAAGCGCGAGGCCGCCGCCTTCCTGGCCAACGTCAGCCACGAGACCGGCGGGCTGCGCTACGTCGTCGAGCAGAACACCGCCAACTACAGCCACTACTGCGACACCAGCCAGCCCTACGGCTGTCCGGCCGGGAAGTCCGCCTACTACGGGCGCGGGCCGCTGCAGATCAGCTGGAACTTCAACTACAAGGCCGCGGGCGACGCCCTGGGCATCGACCTGCTGCACGACCCGTACAAGGTCGAGAAGGACCCGGCCGTCGCCTGGAAGACCGGCCTCTGGTTCTGGGACACCCAGAAGGGCGCCGGCACCGTGACCCCGCACGACGCGATCGTCAACAACCGGGGCTTCGGCGAGACCATCCGCAGCATCAACGGCGACCTGGAGTGCAACGGCAAGAACCCGGACGAGCGCAACGACCGGATCAACCTGTTCAAGCAGTTCGTCGGCGTGCTCGGCACCAGCGTCGGCGGCGGCAACATCTCCTGCTGACCCGCGCCGCCCGACGGCCCGACGGGCCCGTCCGTGGAACGGGAAGTCGACCTGGCCGACTTCCCGTTCCGGGCGTCAGCCGATCGAGTGAACGGTGTCAGTGGCGTCTGCTGGACTGCCCCCAGGCAACGAGACGAGGGGGCGGCCTGGATGGGCGTGCTGACGGACTACTTCCGCGCACCTGACGCGGAGACGGTGGTGCGGGCGTTGGCGGCGGCCGACGGCTCGTTGGCCGCCGTCCGACCGGACTTCGACGTGGTCGAGGCCAAGCGGATCGACCCGGGCGTCGTGCTGGGGCAGCTCGTCGCGGCGATCCTGGCGCAGCCGTGGCGGGTCGACCTGGTGGAGGACACGCCGATCTGGCCGACCGCTCCGCAACCCGGCCCGGACGGGCCCTGGGACGAGGACGACCCGTGGGCGACCGGCCCGTGGGCGTTCGAGCTCGGTGACGCCGCCCGGGACGCGCTCGCCGAGGTCCGCGACGACCGGATACCGGAGGCCGTCCGGCAGTGGGCCGAGGCGGAGGAGTGGGGCGGGGCGGATCCGACGGATCTGCTCCCGCCGGCCGGGGAGCTGATCGCCCTCGCCCGCCGGGCGCGGGCGGCGGGCGAACGGCTGTACTGCTGGGTCTGCCTGTAGCGGGCGCCTCGGCGTGTTCGGCCGGGCTCGGCGGGCTCAACAGCTCAGCAGGCTCGACGGGCTCAGCGGGCTCGACCACGGGTGATCGGGGCGGCTCCGGTCGCGGCGAGGGAGACGTCCCAGAGGCGGGCCGCCGAACCGGGGTCGAGGGCGTACGCGCGGACGCCGCCGTCGTCCATCGCCTCCCCGGGGGCGGCGACGCGGGCGACCTCGCAGTCCTCCAGGTAGAGCCCGCCCCGGCCGTCGAGGAGGGGGGAGGTCGCCGCCCACAGGCCGGTGGCGGCGCCCTGGGAGGGGGACTTGAAGTCCGCCCCGACGACCGCGCCCCGCTCGTCCACCCAGCCGCGCTCGACCTGCTCCCGGAGCGTCAGCTCCCGCTGGAGGCCGGTGATGATCTTGCCGGGGTGCAGCGCGAAGGCCCGGACGCCGTCCGCCCGCCCGAGCACGTCGAGGTGCGCGGCGAACAGCACGTTGGCGGTCTTGGACTGGCCGTACGCGAGCCACTTGTCGTACCCGTCGTGGAAGTGCGGGTCGTGCCAGCGGATGTCGGTCAGGGCGTGCCCGGCCGAGCTGTTGACGACCACCCGGGCCCCGCGCGCCGCGAGCAACGGGTGGAGCGCGCGGGCGAGCGCGAAGTGCCCGAGGTGGTTGGCGGCCAACTGACCCTCCCAGCCCGGCCCGACGCGCCGCTCCGGGGTGGCCATCACCCCGGCGACGGCGAACAGCAGGTCGACGTGCCGGGCGGCCCCGGCGATCAGCTCGGCGGCGGCGCGCACGCTGTCGAGGTCGGTGAGGTCCGCCGGCACGACCTCGCAGCCGTCGAGGTGGCGCAGCGCGTCGCGGGCGTGCTCCGGCCGGCGGGCCGGGACGATCACCCGGGCGCCGGCCGCGCTCAGGGCCCGTACGGTCTCCAGGCCGAGGCCGGAGGCGCCGCCGGTCACGACGGCGGTCCGGCCGGAGAGGTCGAGGCCGGCCGTGACGGCCTCGGCGGTGCTGGTGGCGGAGAAGGGCGAGCCGAGCGGCCGCTGGTCATCGGTGGTCATGGCGAGGACGGTAGGAGCTGGAGTGCGGTCCAGTTCAAGTCCGTCGCCTCCGAACTAGGCTGGGCGGCATGGCGGATGACGGGGGCGGGAGCGGCGACGGGGCCGGGGCCGGGGCCGGGGACGGCGGGGCGGTGCTGGGCATCGGCGAGGTGGCGGAGCGGACCGGGCTCAGCGTGGACGCCCTGCGCTTCTACGAGCGCGAGCGCCTGCTGGTCGAGCCGGTCCGGCGCAGCGCGGGCGGCCGCCGGCGCTACAGCGCCTTCGACGTGGAGTGGCTGCGGATCTGCGTCAAGCTGCGCGAGTCCGGCATGCCGCTCGCCGAGCTGCGGCACTTCGCCGAGCTGGTGCGCCGGGGCCCGGGCAACGAGGCCGAGCGGCTGCGCCTGCTCGACGCCCACCAGCGGCGCGTCGACGAGCGGATCCGGGTGTTGGAGGAGTGCCGCTCGGTGATCGCCTGGAAGACCGCCGTCTACGCCGAGCACCTGGCGCGCGGCGAGGCCACCGGCCTCTGGGACCCGACCGTCCGCCCGGGCCGCCCGCCCGCACCCGGAGCCCCGGGGCCGCTGGGAGCCCCAGAGGCACCGGGAACCCCGGGGCCGCCGGAGGCGCCGGAAGAACCGGCGGAGCCGGAACGCTGGACGGCGGGGGATCCCGCATCGGCCTTCGCACCCGAACGGCAGGACGGTAGGACTGTGGCAACGACGAACGCTCCGATCGAGTGGGCCGGCGACCGGGTGTCGTTCCGGCCCGCCACCCCGGCCGACACCGGCGAGGTGCTGGAGGTGCTGGACGAGGCGGCCGGCTGGCTGGGCGGGCGCGGCATCCGCCAGTGGCCGGACCGCTTCCCGCCCACCTGGGTGGCCGCGGCGATCGGACGCGGCGAGACCTGGCTGGTGGACGTCGGCGACAAGACCGCCGGAACGGTCACCCTGGACTGGGCCGACGAACTGTGGGCGGACGTCGGCGGCACGGCCGGATACGTGCACCGGCTCGCCGTCCGCCGGTCGGCCCGCGGCCTGGGCGGGGTGATCCTCGCCTGGGCCGAGGACCGCGCCCGCGAACGCGGCGCGGCCGCGCTGCGCCTGGACTGCGTCTCCCACAACCGCTCACTGCGCGACTACTACGAGCACCGCGGCTTCACCCACCGCGGCGACGCCCGGTGGCTCGGCCTGCCGGGGCAGCGGCGGGAGGACGTCCCGGTCCTGTGGATGAGCCGCTACGAGCGGGCGCTCGCCGACCCCCGGACCTGAATATTTCAGAACGAGAAATATTCAGGTCCAGGAGCACGTTCCCCCGGGTATCGACGCGGGACAGCCCTGCGCGACGAAAAGGAGTGCGGCGCCGTGCGCGTGGAGATCTGGAGCGACATCAACTGCCCGTGGTGCTACATCGGCAAGGCCCGGTTCGAACGGGCCCTGGCGGCGTTCCCGCACCGCGAGGAGGTGGAGGTCGTCCACCGCTCCTTCGAGCTGGACCCCGACGCGCCGAGCGCGGCCCGCCCGCTCATCCCGCTGCTCGCCGCCAAGTACGGGCTGAGCCTGGAGCAGGCCGAGGCCGCCGAGGCCCGGATCGCCGAGAACGCGCGCGGCGAGGGCCTGCCGTACCTGGACGAGGGCCGGGACGCCGCGAACTCCTTCGACATGCACCGGCTGCTGCACTTCGCCGCCGAGCACGGCCGGCAGGCCGAACTGCTGGACGCGCTGTACCGGGCCAACTTCGCCGAGGAGCGCTCCGCCTTCGACCCCGGGCGGCTGGTCGAGCTGGCCGTCGGGGCCGGACTGGACGGCGGGGCGGCGGCCGCGGTGCTGGCCGACCCGGAGGCCTACGCCGAGGCGGTGCGCGAGGACGAGGCGACGGCGAGCGCCATGGGGGCGACGGGCGTGCCGTTCTTCGTCCTCGACCGGCGGCTCGGGGTGTCCGGCGCCCAGCCCGCCGAGACCTTCACCATGGCGCTGGAGCAGGCCTGGGAGAGCCGGGTGCCGGCTCCGCTGGTCCAGGTCGGCGCGCCCGGCGACGCCGAGGCCTGCGGGCCGGACGGCTGCGAGCTGCCCCCGCGTTGATCCTCGGCCCTTGGTCCTCAGCTGCTGCTCCTCGGCCCTTGATCCTCAGCCCTTCCCGATGGTCTGGGTGAACCAGGTGAACACCGACGGCACCAGCGGCTGCCAGGTGGAGGTCAGGTGCGGGCCGTTGACCTCCACCGGGGTGACGGTGGTCGGCGCCTTGGCGTTCTTCTGGAGCGCCAGGGCGTCCTCGAAGCCGTCGCCCTTCTTGCCCGTCACGTAGAGGGCGACGTCGGGCGGCGTCTGCGCGTGCTGGAGCATGGAGACCGGGTTGGAGACCTCGCGCAGGTGCCCGTCCTTGGCGGTCAGCGAGGCGGGCTCCCCCATCGGGTCGTTGTAGCCGGACATGCTGACGGCCGCGTGGAAGCGGTTCGGGTGCCCCAGGGCGAGCCGGACGGCGCAGTGCGCGCCCGCCGAGTAGCCGGCCACCCCCCAGTGCTCGGGCCCGGGCTCGGCGCGGAAGTTGTCCAGCACCATCTGCGGCACGTCACGCGCGAACCAGGTCTCGGCGTTGACCTTGCCCGGCACGTCCGCGCAGCCGGTGTCGACATGGCTGCCGAGCAGCACGACGCGCGGCGAGACCAGGATGAACGGCGCGACCTGCCCGGACTTCATCAGCGGCGCCAGCTGCTTGGAGGCCGTCATGGTGCCGAACCAGGCGCTGGACGAGCCGGGGAAGCCCGCGAGCAGCTCGACCACCGGGAACTTCTTGTCCTTGTAGGCCGGGTCGTCGTACTGCGGCGGCGTCCAGACCAGCACCTCGCCGTCCACCCCGGACACCCGGCCCTTGAGCTGGGTCGTCTTCACGTCCTTCGGCACGGCGTTGTCGTCCACCGGCCCGAACTGCTGCACCACCTTGGGCTGGTCGGGCGCGTTCGCGGCCGCCGTGGCGTCCGCCGGGGGCGGCACGGGCACGGCGCGCACGTGATTGCCGGTGCCGAGCAGGTCGTCCCAGCTGCCGTACAGCTGGTTGTCATTGTTCACCAGCACGAACACCAGCGTCACCGCCGTGATCTGGGCGAAGGCCACCATCAGCAGCCGCGACCCGAACCGCAGGGCCTGCGGGCCGCGCACCCGGTTCCACAGGTACATCAGCAGGCCCACGGAGAGCGGGAGGAGGAGCAGCGCGAGGACGAAGAACGGAGTGCCGGTGAGCTTCACACCTGCTGAAACGGGTGGAAACGGGTGTTCGGTTGCAGCTGGGGCGGCAGGGAATTCACGCACCGGACGTCGGCGGGGCCGACTTCCCGTTCCGGGAGCTTCCGGGGAATCGATCAGTCGTAGAAGAACTGGCGGAGGTCCTCGGCCGAGCCCAGCCCGAAGAGGAAGGCCTCCGCCCGCGCCGCGAGGACCGCCGGCGGCGGGCCGTCCTCCTTGAGCCGGATCAGCCAGAGCTCGCCCAGCTCCCCCACGGCGTAGAGGGCGGAGAGCAGTTCGGCCATGCCCGCGGGCCGGGGCGGGTCCACCCCGACGACGGACGTCAGCTCCCAACCCCCGGCCTTTGCCGCGAGCCGGACGGCCGAGCCCCACATGGCTATCCGGGCCAGCCGGCCGCGCCATGGCAGTTCACCGGACGGCACCGGGCCGCCGACGGTCACGGCGGCGATGTCGTCCACGACCTCCCGCTCGAAGTCGGTGCGGATCCAGTGGCCTTCTTGGGAGTCCTCGATGGCGGCGTGCCACCACTCCCAGGCGCCGCGCAGGCGGCTCGCGACCTCGTCCATGCGGCTCAGGGTTCCACACCGCCGGGCCCGGGGTGAGGCGGGCGGCCGGCCAGAGGGCGTTGCAGCCGACGGGCGGGCGTTCATCGCTTGTCTACCGCCGTGCGCCATGATCCTCTTCGACACGGCGCCCCCGGGGGAACACGGGGCGCGGAGCACGGAGAAGGGGCACACGGGGACATGCAGAAGACGAAGAAGACGCTGAGGCACATGGCCATGACCGCCACCGTCGGTGTGCTGGCGCTGGCCGGGACGGTGGTGTCGGCGGGGGCCGCGCACGCCGACCCCATGGTGGGCATGGACGAGCCCGGGGTGCTCTACCAGGGCAACCGCCTCTCCAGCGACGACACCAGCCTGATCATGCAGGGCGACGGCAACCTGGTCCTCTACAAGAACACCAACACGGCCTACCCCACCGTGGCGTGGGTCGCCCCCGGCACCCTCGGCTGCGGCCTCAAGGCGATCATGCAGGACGACGGCAACTTCGTCGTCTACGGCGCCAACGCCAAGGTCTGCTGGGCCAGCGGCACCTTCAAGCCCAACCCCGCCGGCAAGGCCACCCTGGTGGTCGCCAACAAGGGCGGCCTCGCGATCTCCTTCACCAACCCGCCCGGCCACAGCCTCGACTGGGCGACCCTGCGCAGCTCCGACCTGTACTGAGACCGCCGGGGCGGGCCCACCCCCGCCCCGCGAACCACCTTCGACACGGCGCCCCCGGGGGAACACGGGGCGCGGAGCAACTGGAAGAGACACACGGGGACATGAAGACGACGAAGACCCTCCGGCACCTGGCGATGGCCGGCGCGACCACCGCCCTCGCCCTGGCCGGGACGATGACCGGCACCGGCACCGCCCAGGCGGCGCTCGAAACGGGCAACGGCTACACCGCGATCTACGACGACGAGCCGCTCTACCCGGGCTGGCACGTCGACTCGATGACCGCCCGAGTGATCATGCAGCCCGACGGCAACTTCGTCGTCTACCAGAAGGACGGCAGCGGGCAGTTCAGCAAGGTCGCCTTCGCGAGCGGCACCGTCGGCTGCGGCTACAAGGCCGTCATGCAGTCCGACGGCAACCTCGTGGTCTACGCCGCCAACGGCGGCGTCTGCTGGTCCCTCGGCACGGCCGGCCACCCGCACGCCAAGCTGATGGTCTTCGACGCCGGCCGCTCCGGCGTCCACTGGAACGGCGGCATCATCCCCCGCAGCAGCAACGGCGCCGACTCCAACACCGTCGCCCTCTCCTCCGACCTGTACTGAGACCGCGGGGCGGGCTCACCCCCGCCCCGCGAACCACTGCACCAGGTCGGCCACCGACCACTGCGGGCGGGCCGCCAACCGGGTCGCCGCCGTCCGCAGCAGGACCGGCAGGTACCCGCAGGCCGCGGCCAGCCCCGCCACCGCGTCCGGCTCGCGGCGGATCCGCTCCGCGCCCACGATCCGGGCCAGCAGCTCGTAGGCGTCGTGGGGGGCCCCCGGGGCCCCCCCGCGCCCCCCGCCGCCCCCCGGGCGCCCCCCCCCCCCGGCGCCCCCCCCCCCCCCCCCGCCCCCCCCCCCCCCCCGGCGCCAACGCC
>NZ_JBHZCN010000168.1:0-13427 GCF_042755465.1 Kitasatospora sp. NPDC059160
GCGCCCCCCCGCCGGCGCGCCCGGGGGGGGGCCCCCGCGGCGCTGATGGAGCCTGTCTCAGGCTGCGATCTGTGCAGGTCGACTGCCGGTCATTGCGGAGCGCAGGGCGGTTCGGACTCGGGCGGCACCTGCGGTGGCCACGTCCGCGCCCTTGCGGGCCGTGGGGGTTCGGGTGGTCAGGCCGGCGCATGGGCGGCAGATGCCCGGTCGGGGCACGGGGTCGTGGCACTTGGCGCACTCGGCGTACCGGGCCGGTGGCCGTGCAACGGGTTGGGCGGGCGGCATCTTGTGCTCCAGGCGGTAGCGGAGCACGGCGGTCGCCGAGTGCATCTGGGTGGGCAGGCCCGGCAGCAGGGCCTGGGCGAGGTCGGCGTGGGCCGCGCCGCGTTGCAGCCACTGTGCGACGAGGGGCGCGAGTGCGGCGGCTTCGGCCTCGCCCAGGCGCAGTCGGGGCTCGGGGCGGATCACCCGGAACAGCGTGGCGACCGCCTCGCGGATCTCGGGTGGTTCCTCTTTCCCTCCCTGGTCGCTTTCGTCTGCCGGGCTCGGGGGGAGGGAGGGTTCTTGCTGCCGGTTCTTTACAACAGACCTGCCAGCACGGCTGGTTGCCGCTTCACCGGGCGCCGGACGGGTGGTACCCGGCGGCGCCGTGAGGTGCGGGGTGTCGTAGACGTGGGCTTCGGTGATGATCGTGCCGTCCGGCATGCGGATCTTCTCGACCCGGTAGTACCCGGCCTCGGTCAGCTCCTTCAACGCCTTGCGGACGGCGCCACGCCCCTGCGGGCTGGTGTCGGCCATGCGCCGTCCGTCCTCGCGCCAGCCGTCGGGGCGCGAGAGGAGGTCGGCGAGGAGGCCTCGGGCGGTGTAGCTCAACCGCCGGTACTGGAGTACGGCGTTGGGTAGCACGGTGAAATTGCGCACGTGGGCGCTACGATGGATGCGCATCGGGAGTTGCTGCTCCTGTTGCCGGACCCCGGAGCGTTGGCGCGCTGCCGGGGTCACCTGTTTTCGGTTGGATTACCGAACGTACCATGGCATTTGACGCAGAGTGAGGCATTCTCTGCGAGTGTCCTTCGCCAGGGCGACTTGGAGAGCATCGCCTGTCCTTCGGCAGACAGAACGTCAGGACTTGATGAGTCGTGTGTCGAAGCCGGCGCGGCAGAGCCGGTCGTAAGCGGCATTGGCCGCCTCCGGGACCTCCTGCTCGACGGCGTACCCGAGTTTCGGGTACTCGAGCACCCGTTGCATGTCCCCGACGAGCATGTCGATGACGTGTTTCTCGCTTCCAATGGCCTTTACGTAGTCGTTCAGCCCCATCGGTGCCGAGGCGCAAACCACCTCAACATCCGGCCACAGCTTGCGGCAGGTGGCGAACGCGCGCCTCTCCATGTACGGCATGGCGATCAGCATCACGGACCGAACATCGCGACCGGCCGAGGCCAGCACCTCACGTGAGAGGCTGATGTTCTGTCCAGTATTTGTGGCGTTCGGCTCCAGCAGGATCGCCGACTCCGGGACACCGCGCTCAAGGGCGTACTCCCGAAAGTGCACCGCCTCGCCCCGGGGGAACCGCTCCGGGTGGGTCGGGTTGGGGCCGCCGGTGAAGACCAGGGTGGGAAAGAGGCCCTCGTGATAGAGCTCGGCCGCGTAGACTGGCACGCCGAGATCGTGGCTACCGAGGCCGATCGCCGCATCGCACGGCCGCAGCTTGTGGTGCATCTGGTGGTAGTCCCAAATCGTCCGGGCATCCCGCCATTGCTCATCCGTGATCACAAGTTGAATGTCCGCCACCCGCATGCTCCTTGATCACCGAAGTCAGAGTGGGCCGGCGGCCGTAGTCCCGCCGGATGCCGTCGATGCTCTGTAGCTGGTGGCTCATACCGTACTTGGCGGCCAGACCGTCGAAGCTGGCCGACTCCCAGATTGATAAGGAGAGTTGGAAGTCCGGGAGCGATCAAGGCGCAGTGTGAAATGCTCGCGTCCAGGGACGGACCCGCCCCGGGCCGGCACCCTGACGCAGCCACCGATTTGCGGCTACCTGGCGGCGAGGAGGTCCCCGCGTTCGACGGTCTCGCGGAGGACCGTGGCGATCTCCCGGGGCAGGAGATTGATCGTGGCGAGTGCTTCGATGGTGAGGGGGGTCTCCTCCAAGAGGTACTCGCCTCGGCCTTCCTGGCTGAACTCGGGGCCGGTGCGGTCCTCGAAGTTCCACTTCTCGATGGTGGCGAGGTAGAAGTCCTGGCGCTCATCGTCCGTCTCGATGGTGTGGAGGAGGCTGACGATCTCGGCCTCGCCCGCGATCTCCTCGCGGACCTCGCGCAGTAGGGCGTCCTCTGGGCTGGCGTCGGTCGGTTCGATCTTTCCGCCGACGATCACCCAGTACGGGTCGATGCCGGGGCGGATGCGTTTGATCAGCAGCGTGGTGTCGTTCGGGGTGAGGAGGACGGCGCGGACGCGGTGCTGCATGGCGGTCTGCTTTCTGTTCGGTGGGATGCCGGTCAGTGGAGGATCCAGCTGTCGTAGACGTGCAACGACTGGCCGGTGATGAAGGACGCGCTGGGGCTGGCGGGCGACCGTGGCGGGTCAGGCGGCATCGGCCTGTTCCATTGCGGCTGCACTCGGCCTTTTGAGCCAGACCAGCCGTGCAGTGATCCCCGGTCGCCCGGCGAAATGGCGCAAGGCCCGGTTGGGAGATGCGAGGGTCATTCGCGCCTGCCCGTCGATGCTGATCACGTGCGCTCGCCCGCTGTGGTCGGCGACTCCCCAGGCCACGACCCACCCGTCGACGTCCGGGAGGCCTTCGCCCCAGACCTGGACGACGGCGAACAGGCGGGGTGCGGTGTCGAGTACGAGCGCGCACAGCTCCTGGTTGAAGGTCGGGTCGGTCGGCAGCCGAGGCGTGATCGGGCGGGGGCTTTGTGGCGGCGCAGCAGCCATGGAAGTCTCCTACGTGAATGGGGGTCGGACGCGGCGCTACCGCCACCACCACGGGCAGCGGAACGGCCCGCGCGGGGGGTTTCACTGGTCGTCGAGGGCGTCGGCGAAGGTCACGTCCAGCTCGGCGACCAGGGCTTCGGCGAGTTCGGCCTGCTGGGTGCGGTCGATGAGGACCTTGCCGAGGTTGGCGACGCCCCGCAGGGTGGTGAGGTCGTTGCCTCGAAGGTCGAGGCCTTGGTACTTGCCCCGGCCGAACTCGGTCAGTCGCAGGGCGCAGGCGTCGAGGACAGCGCCGCCGAGGTCGCAGCCGGTGAACGACGCCTCGGTCAACGTGCACTTCGAGAGGGCGACCGGGCCGGTGGAGCGGATCTGCTCGAAGGTCGCGTAGTCGAGCTTGCAGTTGTCGAAGAGAACGTTGTCCAGGGTCACGCCGATGAGTCCGGCGCCCATGATCCTGCAGTTGCGGAAGACGACGCGGGAGAGCTTGCTGTCGGCGATGCGGGCGGCGGCGAGGTCGCAGGTGTCGAACTCGACGGAGTCGATGCGGACTTGGTCGAGCTGCACACGGTCGGCCCGCAGGTTGGAGACGCGGCCGGTGACGAGGCGGGTCTCGGCGAGGTCCAGGGCCCGCAGGTCGGCGTCGCCGTACTGGAAGTCCTGGACGATGCCCCGGGTCGAGTCCAGGCTGGCGACGTTGGACAGGTACAGGCCGGGCTCGTTCAGGTGGGGCAGGGTCACGGTGACCCGGCCGAAGGTGATGCCGTCCATGGGAGGCTCCGTTCTCTCGAAGGTCGGGCCGAGCGGCGTTGCTTGCCCTGGGAATCACGATCAACCGGTGTCGCCCGATCACGTCGGGGCGGCGCGGCGTTTCGACCACCGCTCCTCCTCCGTTCGGTCCCGAAGGGGAGCAACCAGCCACGGCACGAGCCGGGCGGTTGGAGCGGCGGCGATCTGCTCAACCGGATGGAGAAGCCCCTGCTTGCATGACTCTGCCGTCCAGACTGTGAACCGGCCGTTGGGGTAGGCCGGGTTGATGCCGATCTCTCCCTTTGGGGTGACGCCGTTGAACGGGGTCGGGATGCCCACCTCGTTCCAGTAGGTCCACGCCTCCGAGGCCTTGGCCTGCTCGAAGCGGTAGTAGAGCTGCGGGTAGCGATCGAGGAGCCGGATCTCCCGGAAGATCAGCTGGCCGAGGAGGCGTGGTGCTGTCTCGGTCAGCGTGTCCAGGTTTGCCGCGCGGAAGGTTAAATTCCAAATTTCTTGACAGGGCGTCAGGGACGTGGCGGCGAAGAGATGGGACATGCGTCGGCGGACATAGTCGGCGGCTGACGCCGCCAGGCCGGGCTCGATGCGTCCGATGAGATCGAGGAGTCGGGTGTGGCCTGGGCAGAACCGCCCGAGGTCGAAGAGAGTGCCCATGCTGTCCACGGCGGAGAAGGCGAGTTCCTTGTAGAGCCGGTTGTTCATTTCCCCGCAGTCCGCGTACTCCTGGGTGGCCCGGCTGCTGGAGTGGAGCATCAGGTATTCGGCGACGGTCTCGAAATAGAGGTACCCGAGATAGGGAAGGACGGGGACCGTTGCGGCGAGGGCGTCGATGAACGACTCGTTCGGCGTTGTGCCACCACTGGCGTTGTGCAGGAGTTTGTCGAGGAACGGGGCTGCGACACGAACCCGGTCCACGACAGACTGCAGTACCTGGTCGTCCTCGACTGCGGTGAGAAAGTGCCGGTACGTCTGGTAGGTCCGCAGGTGGATGCCGCCGAGCCGCAGGTAGTCCAGGCCCTTGGCCGGTGCCGGGTGACCGGGGGTGACTCGGATGACCAGGGGCGTGCTGTGACGGCGGCTGGCCAGGCCCTG
The DNA here is from genome assembly GCF_042755465.1 of Kitasatospora sp. NPDC059160. NCBI lineage: Bacteria > Bacillati > Actinomycetota > Actinomycetes > Kitasatosporales > Streptomycetaceae > Kitasatospora > Kitasatospora sp. NPDC059160. The sequence goes on from NZ_JBHZCN010000168.1 coordinate 4,795, forward strand.
GCGGGCGTTCAGCAGGTAGGAGCCGAGGTTATGAGGCCGAAGCGCGCCGCCCGGCAGCGGGGTGAGGGGCGAGCCGTAGACGGCTCCGATCAGGCAGCCGGTGGACGCGAGAAGGTGGCCGCTGGAGCGGATGGCGTCCAGGGAACGGGTCAGGTGCAGCAGGTAGACCGGGCCGCCGGCGGTGAGCGTGGCGAGCATGGCGTTGCTGTCTTCGCGCAGCAGGTGCCCGTTGGGGGCCTGTTCGAGGCGCTGGTGCCAGTCGGCCTCGGAGGCGGCGAGCCCGGCCGGCAGCGGTCGGTCGGGACGTGTGTTGTAGTCGGTGTGCGCGAAGTCCCACTCGGTGTGCACGGGGGCTTCTCCTACTCGGGCATTACGGCCTGGAGCGCACGCTCCAGGGCCTGGGTGTCGGTCGCGCCGTCGAGGTGGGCATGCTCGCTGCCCACAACCAGGTCGTGGGCGAGCACCGGGGCCCAGGCGGGGACTTGGAGTTGCAGGCGGTTGAGGTCGGGCCACCAGCGGGCCAGCGGTAGCCGGTAGCGGTCGAGCGCGTCAGCTGCCTTGAGTAGGTCCACCGCCACCTTGTGCTGCTCGTAGGCGCGTTCCTGGTCGCGGGCGAAGGCATGGTGCGGCACATCGTGAAGGGCGACTGCGGTGATCGCCTCTGTCGTGGCCACCGTCCTGAACATCGTCTGAAGGCTCGCGGAATGCTCGGTCAGCCAGTCGGCGGCGCGGCGACCGTGGCCGGGATCGTCGTGGTCGTTCAGCCGCCGGCAGTCGTGACAGGCCGCCGCGGCCGCGAGCGCCAGCCCTCGGCCCGGGCTGAGATCGTGGCTGGCGGCGAGCAACTGCACGAGCACGGCGACCCGGGCACCGTGGCGTACGCCGTGAATCGAGGCGGCCGTCTGCGTGCGGGCGAACCAGGAGGCGTTCGGTACCAGTAGGAGCGGCCGGTGTGGCAGTCTGGCCCGGACACCCGGGCCCGCGGGCCGGTGGCGGGCGATCCAGTCCAGCGTCGGCCGGTCCATCACCTGGTGGTCCGGTAGTCGGCCGGTGTCGGCCAGCTCGTGCAGCGACGGTCCGCGGCCAGGCCGGGGTGTCGGCGAGATCATGAAGGTTCCTCGAAGGGTCGGGTGCGATGGGCGTCACGCTGGGCGTGGTGGTGCTGACGATGGGAAACCGGCCTGCGGAGCTGACGGCACTACTCGAGTCGGTACGGGCCCAGGACGGCGGCGACAACGGCGTTCGGACCGTCGTGCTCGGCCAGGGCGTGAAGCTGCCCGAGCTGCCGGACTGGGTGGACGCGGTGGAGCTGCCGGAGAACCTCGGCATTCCCGGGGGTCGCAACGCCGGCGTCGACCGGCTGCGCGAGCTTGGCGGCACGGACGTGCTGGTTGTCCTGGATGACGACGGGCTGCTGCCCCGCACCGACACATTCCGGCTGATCCGGGAGGCCTTCGAGCGGGACTCGAAGCTCGGCATTGTCAGCTTCCGGATCGCGGATGAGACCGGGTTCACCCAGCGCCGCCACGTGCCCCGCTTCGGCGCGAGCGATCCGCTGCAGTCCGGTCCGGTCACGACGTTCCTGGGCGGCGGGCACGCGATCCGCATGAGCGTGATCGATCAGGTCGGCCTGTTTCCCGCCGAGTTCTTCTACGCGCACGAGGAGACCGACTTTGCCTGGCGCGCGCTGGACGCGGGCTGGCGGATTGACTACCGCGCCGACCTGGTGCTGCAGCACCCCCGCACCGACCCGGCCCGTCACGCCGCCTACTACCGGATGACGGCCCGGAACCGGGTGTGGCTGGCCAAGCGCCACCTGCCCGCCCCTCTGGTGCCGGTCTACCTCACCTCCTGGGCGTTGTACACGCTGGTCCGCCGGCCGCCGATGTCCGGGCTCAAGGCGTGGTGGTCGGGGTTCTTCGAGGGTGTTCGGGTGCCATGCCCGCCGCGGCGGCCGATGCGGTGGAGCACGGTGTGGCGGATGACGCGGCTGGGCCGGCCGCCGGTGATCTGACAGCCAGCCCGGCACGGGGTCAGGACCAGATGGCGTGGAGGGCGTCGATGACGCGCTGCACGTCCGCAGCTGTCATCGCGGGGTAGCAGGGCAGGGAGAGCTGCTGGGCGGCGATCTGCTCGGTGATGGGCAAGTGGCAGTCCAGGAGGTGGTACGCGGCGAGGCGGTGCACCGGCTTGAAATGCACGCTGGTGCCGATCCTGTGGTCGTTCAGGAGCAGCTCGGCCACCGTGTCCCGGGTCCGGCCGCCGACCGGTTCGACCAGAACGGGGTAGAGGAACCGTCCGTGCCGGACGCCGTCCGCGATGGTGGGCAGCCGCAGGCCGGGCAGGTCGGCGAGGGACCGGTCGTAGGAGGCAGCGATCTGTGCTCGGCGGGCGGTGAAGTCGGGCAGCTTGTGGAACTGTTGGAGGCCGACCGCGGCTGTGATGTCCGGCATCGTGTACTTCAAGCCCGGCACGGTGACCTCGTAGTCGGCGGTGTTCCGTGTGCCGTGCCGCTGCCACGCGGAGGTGTCGATGCCGTGCCGGCCGAGTAGGCGGGCGGCCTGGACGAGGTCTGCGCGGCCGACGATCATCCCGCCTTCGCCGCAGGTGATGACCTTGTTGGCGTAGAAGGAGAACGTCGCCAGGTCGCCGATGCTGCCCGCCCGAAGGCCGTCGCGCCAGGCGTGCAGAGCGTGGGCGGCGTCCTCGATCAGGGCCATGCCGTGATCGTCGGCGAGCTTGCGGAAGGCCAGGAGATCGCAGGGCTGGCCGCCGTAGTGCATGACCAGGACGGCCTTCGTCCTGGAAGTGATCGCCTGCTTGGCCGCCTCGGGGTCGATGGTAAGGGTGACCGGATCGACCTCGGTGAACACCGGCCTGGCGCCGCACTGGACGATGGCGTTCGGGGCCGCGCAGAAGGTCAGGCTCGGGGTGATCACCTCGTCGCCCGGCTTGACCCCGGCCGCCAGCAGGGCCAGGTGCAGCGCGGCGGTGCACGAGGAGACCGCGAACGCGTCCTCGACGCCGAGCTCGGACTTCACCGCTTCCTCGAACCGGCTGGCCTTCGGGCCGTGGGTGAGCCAGCCCGAGCGCAGGGTGTCCATGACCTCGGCTTCCTCCTCCTGCCCGAGCGAGGGCCGGTTCCAAGGCAGGAACGGCGCGATGACGGTCACGGCTGCCCCCACGCGGCGGTGTACTCGGCCAAGTAGCGCCGGCACTCAGGGGTGCGCACGCTCCGCACCTTGCCTGCTGTGAAGGCCGCTGCCAGGGCCTGGTGGTTGTCGTACTGGGGTTCCTCCGGGTCGGCGATCTGACGGGCCACCAGGAGGTCGGCGATCTCCTGCACGCCGTCCTTGAGGGTGGTGGAGCATGCGCCAGGGAGGCGCTGCTGGAGCCGGGTGAAGCTCACCCGGTAGTCGCGGGCGTCGGCTTCGTCGAGCTCCGGGCCGCGCTGGATCTTCGATCCGGGCACGATGGCGGCCACGGTCTCGGCGATGTCGGTGATGGTGTGGTTCTCCTGGTCACTGCCGACGTTCCACGCCCCGGTCAGATCCTTGTCCAGGACGCCGGCGAGCACCCGGGCGACGTCGCCGACGTGGACGAGGGGCCGACGCTGGGTGCCTCCGTTGAGGGGGATCCGCCCGGTGGCGACGGCGCGCGAGGCCATGGAGTTGACTACGGAGTCCAGGCGCTGACGGGGCGAGGAACCGTGGACGGTCGCCAGCCGAAGGCTCGTCAAGGCGGTGACTTCGGCGAGTACGTCGGGCAGATGCCGTTCGGTGAGGACTTTGGTCCGGGCGTAGATGCCCAGCGGGTTGGGCTCGGTGTCCTCGTTCACGGTGCCTTCGTGCTTGCCGTAGACGCTGCACGAGGAGAAGAACACGTACTGATCGACGCCCGCACCGGCGGCGGCCTCGGCGGCGATCATCGGGGCGGCGTAGTTCAGTTCGACGGCCAGCTCCTCGTCCAGCCGACAGGCCGGCTCTCCGACGATCCCGCCGAGGTGCACGACGGCGTTCGCGCCGTCGCAGACCCCAGCCAGCAGCTCGGGGTCACGCAGATCCCCGGGGACGAACGTGGCGGCGCTGGGCAGGAGCCAGCCTGGGTCGTCCCCGCGGTTGTAGATCATGCCGTCCACGACGGTGACATGGTGGCCGAGCGAGACGAGGCGGTGGGAAGCGACGGAGCCGATGTATCCGGCTCCGCCGAGCAGAACGACGCGCATGGGGTGAATGTCCCTTCGTTCAGGCGGCCGAGATGGCGGCGGTGATCGGAGTGGTGAACCAGTCCGGGACGGCGTCCGGCGTGGTGCTGAGCCAGTGCACGTAGCGGTCGATGCCCTCGGTGAGGGTGATGGCGGGATGCCAGCCGAGCAGATCGGTGGACCGTCTGGTGTCGGCACAGCCTCCGCGCGGGTCGCCTTCCGGCATCGGTGTCTCGACGAACGCGGCGCCGGGGTAGTGGGCGGCGATCAGCTCGGCGATCCGCCGCACCGGGGTGGGGATGCCGGTGCCGATGTTGATGGTCTGCCCGGCAGCCTGGTCGATGACGAGGGCGAGGATGGTGGCGTGCGCGATGTCCTCGACGTGGATCATGTCGCGGACCTGGTGGCCGCCACCGTTGAGCCTCATCGGCCGGTTTGTGTGGGCGGACAGGGCCAGCCAGGGCACCATCCAGGAGTGCGAGCCGGGCTTGGGGATCTGCGGGTCGCCGTAGACCGAGAAGTACCGGACGATCGAGTACTCGGTGTCGCTGCCTCCGAGCATCAGGCGCACCTGGTGCTCGCCCCACAGCTTGGTGTTGGCGTACACAGAGATCGGGGTCAGCGGCTGGTTCTCGGTGAACCGCGCCGCGCCGTCCTCGGCGGGGGTGCCGTTGCCGTAGACAGAGGCGGAGGAGACGAAGACCAGCCGCTTCACCGTCGAGGCCGCCACGGCGTCCAGGACGGTCTGGGTGCCGTGCACGTTCGCGGCGAAGGCGATGTCGGGTCGGCGGGTGCAGGCGGCGACATCGGCGTACGCGGCGGCGTGGATCACGTAGTCCGCACGGCCGGTGAGCCACTTCACGGTGGCCCGCTCGCGAACGTCGCCGAGCAGGACCTGGGCGCTGTGGCGGTCCACCTGGAACAGGTCCCGCACCGGGTGCGGGTAGGCGTCGAACCGGTCCAGGACGATCGGCGTGGCGCCGCAGGCGGCGAGCTGAGCGACGATGCGGCTGCCGACCAGGCCACCGCCTCCGGTGACCAGAACGCTGGCCCCGGACAGCTCATGAAGGCGCGGGTCGCGGTACTCGTCGGCCATGAGGCATCAACCTCCTCTGAGGTGCGGGTTTGTTACATTCAGTGAACAGTCGGCCACATTCGGGCGGTACGGTGATGGCCTGCTCAGCCTGTTCAATCTGTTCAAGATCAGCTCTGGGGGTGCGAGTTGACCGGGCATAAGCAGCCGAACGAACAATTGGCGTCCGTCATGGCGGAAGCCGGGTGTACGTACGAAGTCCTGGCCAAGGTGGTCCGCAGCGTCGCGGCGGAGGCCGGTGAGACCCTGCACACCTCGCGGTCGGCCGTGCTCTCCTGGGTTAGGGGCGGCACCCCGACCGGCAATACTGCGGCCTACCTCGCCGAGGCCCTGACCAGAGTGGCGAAGCGCCAGGTGACGACCGCCGAGATCGGTCTAGGCTTCCCGGCCATCGGGGAGGCCATGCCCCCTGACCTTCTGGCAACTGCTGCCGACCTCGGGAGACTTGTCATGTTCCACCGCCGTGATCTCCTCGCCCTGGCCTTCGCCACCGCCACCGTCGGGCTCCCGCTCACCTACGACCACGAGGCCGTCGCCGCCACCCTGCGAACCGCGAAGAGCAGCCGTAGGGCCGGAGCCGAAGAGGTTTCCACCGTCCGGCAGCTCATCGAGATGTTCCGGACCGCCGACGAGAGACTGGGCGGCGGCCACGGGCTGTCCACCGTGTCGGCCTACCTGGCGGATGCCGTGGTGCCGATGCTCCAGGCCACGTTCCCGTCCGAGGAGGTCCGGCGGAGCGCGTACGGCGCGGCAGCCGAGCTCGCCACGCTGGTCGGATGGAAGTGCCACGATCTGGGCCGCGAGGGCGCCTCCCAGCGGTTCTATCTCCTCGCCTACCAGCTTGCCTGCGAGTGTGATCCCGCAGGCCATGGAGCCTGGATGATGCGAGCCCTGACCCATCAGGCCCTCGACCTGAACCAGACCACGCACTGCGTCGAGCTGGCCGAAGCCGCGCTCTCACGGGCCCAGGGGAAAGTCGACCGAAGGACGGAGGCGCTGCTGCTGGTGACGTCCGCCCGGGCCTACGGAGCAAGCGGCCAGAGCAAGAATGCCGCTGGGGCACTCTTGGCCGCCGAGGACGCCATGCTCGCCGCCGACGACGGCGTGCCATCCTACGCGGCCGCCTCCGGCCCGGTCGCGGCCACCGTGGCATCGCACACGGGCAAGACCCTGACCGAGATGAAGGACCACCGAGCCGCTGAACGGCACTACCGCAGGGCACTTGAGGACCGCGTTCCGGCGACGTACCAGCGGGTTCGCGGTCTGACCATCGCGAACCTCGCCAAGTCTGTCGCCGCCCAACACCGTCATGAGGAAGCCGTCGTCCTCTGGAATCAGTGCCTGGACCTCATGGACGGCGTGGCATCCGACCGAAACCAGAAGGAGCTGAAAACGGTGCGCTCAACCATGGCCGTCTACAGCAGGCGCGGAATTCCCGGCGCCCCGGAACTCGCTCAGCGAGCTGCCGAACTCGCGTCTCTGTAACACCAGATCGTGCCGCGAGCTTGGGGATCCGACACCTTCAAACCCGACACGTGGCTTGCCCAATGAAGACACTCCAGGTTGCCGAAAGGGCCTGGGTCTGCAGTAGGCGGCCAAAGTGGGGTGAGTGTCCAACGAGTGGTTCCTGCGTGAGTACCTTGCTGGTCAGCCAACCGGCGGCGACGCTGTCGAGAACGTCGACGTGATGTGGGTTCCTCGAAACTCGATGGCCCGCTTCTTCGACGCCGATACGATTTCCCCCATCCTGGCCGCCCTGGAGGAGCAGACGTGAGACAGCGAACTGCGGAGGAACGCCCGGGAATTGCCGCCGCGATCGTGGTCCGCGGAGGCCGTGTGCTGATGGTGCGTCGGCGGGTCAGTGAGGGCCAGCTCTCCTGGCAGTTCCCGGCCGGTGAGATCGAGGCCGGTGAGTCGCCCGAGGAGGCGGCCGTCCGCGAGACCGCAGAGGAGACCGGACTGGGTGTGGCCGCCGTCAAGCTCCTGGGCGAGCGGGTGCACCCGAAGACCGGCCGGCTGATGTCGTACACGGCCTGCGAGGTCGTCGGCGGCACCGCCGAGGTGGTGGACACGGACGAACTGGACGCCCTTGCGTGGGTGGCCCTCGCCGAGATCCCCGAGTACGTGCCGTACGGGCTCTTCGAGCCGGTGCAGGCATACCTGGACATTGTGCTCGTTGCGTGACCGAGGTGGACGGCGTCGGGCCGTTGGCGCTCCGCCCGGTCGGGAGGACGGCCCCGCATTCGTCATCGGGCTCGCCGTGAGCGATACGAAGATCACCGTAGAGCTGTCGCTGGAGTTGGACCAGGCCGGGCAGGAGCTCAGCAGCGCATCGGCAGTAACTTCCTGAGCCGCAGCAGGTCGTCTCGACCGCGGAGTGGCGGGCCCCTCGGGGAATCCGTGGGGCCCGCCACCCTCGTACGCCTCAGCGTGTGATCAGCTCGCGAACCGCGTCGCTCACCTCAGGCAGGTCACTGGGGAGGGCCCATTGGTGGGCGTCGTGCTCGGTGAGGACAACCGGTTCGGTCTTCTGCACGGTGACGGTGAAGTTGAACTGGCGGGTGGTGCCGCCTCGGCTGTTCTTGTAGTCGAAGTGCCCGATGTAGCCGGTGACCTGGTCGATGGTGAGGCCGGTCTCCTCGGCGGTCTCCCGATGGAGGGCGTCCAGGATGGTCTCCCCGGCCTCGACCGTTCCGGAGGGGATCTCCCACAGGCCGCCCATGTAGTCGTCGGGGTTGCGGCGCACGAGCAGGATGCGGCCGTCGTGGTTGATCATGGCGGCGGCGACGAAGCCGGTGATTCCGGCGGTTTCGGCCTCGGCCGCCAGGCTGGCGGCGAACTCGGGGGAGGTGACGGTCACAGCAGCTCCTTGTGATGGTCGCTGATCTTGATGGCCGCGCGGACGTAGTGTTCGGCCAGACGCAGATCCTGCTCACGATGCCAGGCCGGGAGCTTGATCGTCTGGGCGTGTGCGCGCTCGGTAGCCCGCCGAGCTCGTCCGGCTGGTAGATGAGCGTCAACCCGTACCAGGGCGGGACCACCCCTTCGGGTAGCTCGGTGGCCTCCGGGCCCGGTATCCGGGCCAGTTTGCCGTGCGGCCACAGCCATTTCGACCTGTCCCGGAGGCCGCCCCCGGCAGCCGGGGGCGGCCTCCGGGCGCTCATTGGCTTCTTTCGGCAGGGCGGTACGGGGCCAGGCCCGGGGCGGGCACCCGCCGGGAGGCGGGTGGGGGGTGGATGGTGGGGAACGGTGGTAGGGCTGATCCACGGAGCGGATGATGCGCGGGTGTTTACCCGGGGCCGGGAACGCCGCTGCCCGGGACTTCCGGAGGGGAAG
>NZ_JBHZCN010000169.1:0-13071 GCF_042755465.1 Kitasatospora sp. NPDC059160
GGGGGGGCGGTGGGCGCTGCCCCCGCGCCCCCCGCCCCCCCGGCCGTGGGTGCGGTCGGGCGTCAGGTCCGGCGGTCCGCGTCGGCCCGGTTCAGCGCGTCGCGCAGGGCGGCCCGGGCGGTGATGCCCAGCTTGGGGAAGATCCGGTACAGGTGCGAGCCGACGGTGCGCGGCGAGAGGTGCATCCGGTGGCCGATCTCCTTGTTCGTCAGGCCGCCGGCCGCCAGCTCGGCGATCCGGCGCTCCTGCGAGGTCAGCGGGGCCGAAACCGGTGCCGAGGCCGGTGCCGAGGCCGGGGCCGGACTCCGGGCCGGTTCCGGGGCCGGGCGGTGTGACGGGACGTCGGCGGCGCGCAGTTCGGCCCGGACCGGCCGTTGCGCCTGACCGAGGCGGGCGGCGTGACCGGCGACGAAGGCGGCCTCGGCCAGCCGCCGGTGCCGTTCGGCCCGGTCCTCGCTGAGTTCGGCGGCCCGGGTCAGCCAGTGCACGGCCGCCGGCGCCCCGCCGCGTCGGGCCGCGGACTCGGCGGCGGCCTCCAGGACGGCGGCGACGTCCTCGTCGGGGTCGACCGTCGCGGCCGCCAGGTGGGCCGCCCGGCGTTCGAGGTTCCCCCGGTGGGCCCGGGCCAGCACCAGGTGGGCGGCGCGGCGCTGGTCGGCCGTGGCCAGCTGCACGACGGTGGAACGCACCAGCGGGTGGCGGAAGACGAGTTCGCCGGTGACCGGCTCGGTGCCCAGCAGCCCGGCGGCCACGGCCGGGTCGGCGTCGCGCATCCGGTACCGGCTGTCGGGGAGCGCCTCGGCGCCGCCCGGGGAGCCCGCGTCGTCCAGGGCACCCGTCAGGAGCTCGGCCCGCACCCGCGGGTCGAGGGCTTCGATGCGGGCGCCGAACAGGCGGTGCAGCCGCCGGGGCAACGGCACGCCGGGCCGGCCGACGAGGCCCTGGACCGGGAGGCCGTCGACCGGGAGGCCGTCGACCGGGAGGCCGTCCGACCGGTCCGCGAGCTGGGCGGGCAGCTCCAGCAGTGCGAGCGGGTTGCCCCGGGCCTGGTCCAGTACGGTCCGGCGGATCCGCGGGTCCAGCTCCGGGTACCGCTGGTCGAGAAGGCGCCCGGCGTCCTCGTCACCGAGGGCGGCGACCGGCAGTTCGGGCAGGGCGGCGGTGTCGAAGCGGGACGGGACGTCGGTGCGGACGGCGACCAGCAGCTTCACCCGGCTGCCGGCCAGCCGCCGGCCGACGAAGCCGAGGACGTCGGCGCTGGAGTCGTCCAGCCACTGCCCGTCGTCGAGGACCAGCAGCAGCGGCCGCCGGGCGGCGGAGACCGGGAGCAGGCCGAGGACGGCGATGCCGAGCGTCATGACCGACGGCGGATCGCCCGGCGGGACGTCAGGCGATCCGCCCGGCACCGAACCCGGCACCGAACCCAGCACCGAGCCGAGCACCGCCCGGGAGCCGTCGTCCAGCCGCGCGAGGCCGGCGAGCAGGGGATGGAGGAGCTGGTGCAGCCCGGCGTGCGGCAGTGCGGACTCAGCCTCGACGCCGGCGGCCCGGACGACGAGGTGGCCCGCCCGCTCGGCCCGCGCGGCGGCGTGGTCCAGCAGCGCGCTCCTGCCGACTCCCGCCTCGCCCCGCAGGACCAGCGCCCCGCCCGTGGCGGACTCCACGAACGCCGCCAGCTCCGCCTGCTCCTGCGCGCGCCCCACCAACGCCGTACCGGTGGACCCCATCCCCGTGCTCCTTCCTAACGGCTCCCACCGGGCGTGCCACGGGCGGGCGGCGGTTCAGCCGGTGCGCAGCGGGCCCGCGAAGGACTTGCGGAGGGCGCCGGGGGCGGCGACGGGGAGCAGGGCGGCGAGCATCCGGCCCTTGAGGTGCTGGGGGTGGCGGGTCAGTTCGACGTCGACCCGGGTGCCGTCGCCCTCGGGAGTGAGCTTGAAGACCCAACCGCCGCCGGGGCCGAAGAGCTTGGAGTCCAGGGTGGTGACGGTGACGGTGTCGCCGTCGGGCTGCCACTCGTAGCGGGCGCGCTCCCAGGCGGCCGCGGTGCCCTCGGTGACCTCGGCCCAGGTGTCGCCGAGGGCGTGCACCTCGAAGTGTTCGGCGTCGATGGACGGCCAGGCCTCGGCGCGGGCGGGGCTGAAGTCGGTCAGGACCGCCAGGACGTCCTCGGCGCCGAGGGTGGAGACGAGCTGGAAGCGTACGACTGCCATGGTGGTGTCCTCATCAAAAGTAACTGTTCTGACCGGTGACGAAAGAGTTCCATGAGTCGGCGTCACCCGTCAAGACGGTGACGCGAATCGGGTCGGGGAACGCGGAACGGGCGGACACCCGTGAGGGGGTGTCCGCCCGTTCTGCGTGCGGGTCAGCGGTCGGTGGGCCTCAGGGCACGGCCGGGGGGAGCGTCGCGCCGGGGGAGGCCGGGGCCCAGGTGGGTGGGGCGGCGGCCTCCTGGGGGTCGGTCTCGCGCATCAGGACGCGCCAGCCGTCCGCGCCGCCGTTGCCGTCGAGGCGCAGGCGGAACTGCTTGACCTGCCGGGTGCGCCCGAAGTACAGCACCACCGACTGGCGGACCTCGCCCTCGCCGTGGAACTCCGCCGTCACCGGGCCCTGCGCGCCCTCCCGGAACGTCCGGACCCAGTTCGCCGCCGTGCTGCGCGCCTCGGCGCCGGAGCCGTCGGAGGTGGCCATCGTCGCCAGCGAGCCCTCGGAGCCGTCGGCGAGGCGCCAGACGATCTGCTGGGTCAGGTGCAGGGTGCCGGTGGAGGGGTAGCCGACCACGCGCAACGGCTCGTGGGAGGCGTAGTCGTTGACGTAGTCCAGGCCGTCGTCGGCGGACAGCCACCAGGCGGTGGCGGCGGAGGAGACGAGGGTGGCGGCCACCGCGGTGGCCGTGACCGTCCTCCACCGGCCCGCAGGGTTCTCCCGGCTCTCCCGACTCTCCGGGTTCTCCGCGTTCTCCGCGGGCCTGGTGGTTCCGGTCGGCCCGGCAGGCCTTGGGTGGTGCATTGCCGCTCCTTTGCCCACTGTTGAACAACAGTGCTGCGGGGAGCTTAGGGCGTGTCCGGTGGATCGGGCCAGGTCCGGGGCCGCCCCCGGCGCTCGACGGCGCCGGGGGCGGCCGGGTGGCGGTGGGTCAGTCCAGCGTCCACCGCTGCAACGGCGAGCCGCTGTCCGGTTGTTGGGCCAGCAGGTCGCCGTCGGCCGGTCCGGCCGTGGTCAGCAGGAGTCCGCTGCGGCGGTTGGTCAGGGTGTAGGCGCCGGAGGGGAGCCGGGTGGCGGTCCAGCGCTGGTTGTCGCCGCCGGTGCAGGTCCACTGGATCACCGGGGTGCCGGGTGCGGTGGCGCCGCCCCGGCCGTCCGCGCACAGCCGGGAGTGGAGGTTGGTGAGGGTGTACGAGCCGTCGGCCTGCCGGGCGAAGGTCCAGCCCTGGTTCCGGCCCCCGTTGGTGGTCCAGGTGTCGAGCCGGGTGCCCGGGGTGGTGGACCAGTCGGGGACGTCCAGCGCCTTGCCGCCGGTGGACAGCACGTGGGTGCCGTCGAGGACCGGGGCGGCGCCGGCCGGGGTGAGGGTGAGGGTCTGGGCGGTGACCGGGCGGGTGTCGGCGGTGCTGCCGGGGTTGTCCCAGGTGCGCTGGGGGGAGGTGGTCACGGCCTGGGCCCCGGTGGTGAGGCTGAGCGCGAGGTCGCTGTAGCGGTTGACCAGGCGGTAGCCGCCGGTGGGGGTGGACGGGCCGCTGCCCGCCGGGCTGGTGACCACCGTCTGGACGGACCACTGCTGGCCGACGGTCGGGCTGCTGCCGCGGGCGGCCAGCGTGGGGGCGGCGCCCCAGGCGCGTCCGGCGTTGCCGCGGGAGTCGACGCCGAGCAGCTTGCCGGAGCCGGCGTTGGCGATGGTGTAGAAGCCGTCGCCGGTGGGGGTGAAGGTCCACTGCTGGGCGGCGGTGTCGGCGGTGGCGGAGGTGGTGAGGGTGCTCCCGCTCTGGGCCAGCGAGTGGCCGTCGCCCGCGGCGAGCCGGTACGGCACCCCGGTGGTGACGGGGGCGGCCGGCGGGGCGCCGGCGGCGGTCGGGGCGATGCTGATCTCGGCGTACTCGCCGCTGCCGGTGGAGCAGCTGTACCAGCAGTAGGAGCGGAAGGTCCTGCCGAGCACGGTGGTGCCGGTCCGGCTGCCGGAGTCCACCAGCCAGCGGTACCAGGAGCTCTGCGGCCCGCCGACGGAGCCGATGTCGGTCCACTGCTGGGTGGCCAGGTCGTCGGTGACGTAGTAGTGCTGGGGCTGGTCGGAGCCGGCCTCGTTCTCGGGGGTGCCGAGGTACTTGCCGAGGTAGGCGCTCCAGGCGATGTTCAGCACCGAGAGCTGCGAGGGGGCGGGCATGGTGCCGGCGGCGATCTGGGTGCGGATGCTGCCGGTCCGGTCGGGGGAGTAGCCGTCGCCGGGGGCGAGGTAGCCGGTGCCGACCCCCTGGGCGGGGACGAGGTCGCTCTCGGCGCCGCCGATGCCCGGGGTGGACCAGGAGCCGTCGTGCCACTTGGTCCAGGAGGAGGCGGCCAGCTTCCCGGAGATCGGCGCGCGGGCGACGTGCTCCTCGAAGCCGCCCCAGCCGCCGGTCTTGTCGACGGCCCGGGACATGTAGAAGACGTAGAAGTAGCCGGAGCGGTAGTCGGTGAACAGCCGCGGGTCGCCGTCGCCGTAGGAGTAGGTGGAGCCCGGGAAGGTCGTGGTGTCGCCGCGGACGGTGCTGTACGGGGTGGTGATCGCGTGGTCGGTGATGGTCCAGGTGTGGCCCCGGTCCTTGGAGACGGTGGCGTCGATGGCGTCGTAGTGCAGGCCGTCGCCGAAGGGCTGCGGGGTGAACTCGTTGTGGACCAGGCCGTACCACCAGCCGGTGTCGGGGTCGACCCAGACCCCGGTCAGGTCGCAGTAGTTGGGCTGGGCGTAGCCGGAGCCGGCGGGGGCGGCGGTGGCGCCCAGGCCGGTCGGGCTGTTGTCGCAGCGCCAGGTGGTGTCGCCGTTGCTGTCCTGGGGGTTGGCCGGGTTCACCGCCGTGCTGATCGGCGCGAGGGTGGCGGTGTCGAAGTCCGAGCCGCGGTAGAACTGCCAGCTGCGGCCGTCCTTCGCGCCGTAGAGCGAGTGGGCGGACTGGTAGTAGAACTGCCCGTCGGTGTCGGTGTAGCCGAAGGCGGGGGTGTCGTCGGCGTTGCCGAAGGGGACGGGCTTCCCGGCGGAGAGGGTGTACGACGCGGGCGGTGCCGCGCTGCCGCCCCAGACCTCGGTGGGGGAGGGCGTGCACGGCGCGAGGCCGACCCGGGCCCCGTCCGTGGCCGAACTCCCCTGGACGGCCAGGCACTTGGCCGACTTGGCGGAGTAGACGGTGCCGTCCGGGAGCCAGCCGAAGCGCTGGTTGGGGCCGGAGGTGCAGCCGTACAGCTGGAGCAGGGCGCCGGTGGCGTTGGAGGCGTCGGTGACGTCGAGGCACTTGCCGAACGCGGTGACGCTGCCGTCGGGGTTGCGGGTCCACTGCTGGCGGGCCGAGCCGTCGCAGCCGAGCAGTTGGACGGGGTTGCCGTCGGCCGTGCCGCCGTCGGCGTCGTCCAGGCACTTGCCGCCGATGGTGACCGTGCCGGTGGTGGCGGCAGCGGCGGTGGCGACGGCGGCAGTGGTGGTGGGCGGGGCGGCGGAGGCGGGGGGTGCGGCGGCGAGCGGCAGGCAGGTGGCCGCCGCCAGGGCCAGGACCGGCACGAGCGAGGCCCGGGCCGGCCGGGACGTCGTCCGTCTCATCGGGGGATCCTTCCGGAGGCGTGCCGCCCGCTGGGTGGGGGAGGCGGCACGACTGGCGATTAGTTCCGCCAGAATCCGAACTTATTGCGGGTCATGTCAAGACCCGTGCAGCAGATCGGGGCGTACGGTCAGCGCCGGGCGGGCGTCATGGCGCTGGTCGGGTCCTGGTAGACGGCGTCCAGGGCGAGCAGCGCGCCGCCCCGGGCCGTCCCGGTCAGCCCGGTGGTGGACAGCACGATCTCGCAGCCCCCGGCGTCCGGGGCCATCACCCGCTCGCGCACCTGGGCGGTCACGCTGTCCAGCAGGTACTCGCCGAAGAAGGCGAAGTGCCCGCCGAGGACGATCAGCCGGGGGTTGAGGACGTCGGCGAGCAGCGCCAGACCGGGCGCGAGGTTGTCGGCGATCCGCTGCACCGCGGCCAGGGTGCGGGCGTCCCCGGCGCCCGCCCGCTCGCGCAGTTCGGCGAGTCGGCGCTCCAGGTCCACCATCGGGTCCCAGACCAGGTCGCCGGGGTCGGCGGCGTAGCGCAGCAGGGCGCCGCGGCCGACGGTGGTCTCCCAGCAGCCGCGTCTGCCGCAGGCGCACAGCTGCTCGGAGGGCACCAGTTGCAGGTGGCCGACCTCGCCCGCGTAGCCGCCGGCCCCGCGCACCAGCTGCCCGCCGGCGATGATGCCCACCCCGACGCCGGTCTGGCCGGTGACGTAGACCAGGTCGCGGACGTTGTCGGCGGAGGCGGTCACGTACTCGGCCAGCGCGCCGAGCTTGGCGTCGTTCTCCAGGTGCAGTTCCGGGGCGCCGGGGCCCAGGCGCTCGCGCAGGCCGGCGATGGCGGGCACGTCCCGCCAGCCGATGTTGGAGGCGAAGCCGACGGTGCCGGTGGCCATGTCGGTGGCGCCGGGCGTGGCCAGGGTGACCCCGGCGACCCGGCCGCCGTCGCGGCGCAGCGCCTCGATGCCCCGGGCGACCAGCTGGGCGGTGGTGTCCAGGGTGGCGTCGGGCCCGGCGGCCCGGACGTCGAAGGGGATCCGCTGCTCGGCGGTGACCTCGCCCTTGAGGTTGAGGGCGAGCAGGCTGACGTAGTCGACGTTGATCTCGGCGCCGATGCCGTGCACGCCGCTGCCGTCGATCTCCACGGCCTGCCCGGGCCGGCCGACGGTGCCCCGGTCCCGCTCCGCCTCGCCCTCGCGGATCAGCCGGCCCTCCAGCAGTTCTGCGGTGAGGTTGGAGACGGTGGCCTTGGGCAGGCCGGTGTCCTCGGAGATGCGGGCGCGCGAGCGGGGGCCCTCGTCGCGCAGCAGCCGCAGCACCATGCCGAGGTTGGCCCGGCGGGACGACGAGCGGTCGCGGGCCACGGCCGGCCCGGCCATCGCCAGACTCCGTACGCCCGAGCCTTGAAGCGCTGCCTTCACGAACCGCTCCTCCTCCGGTGCCACCGTCACGGCCGACGCGGGCGTCGACACTGCCTCTTGACTTTATCAGGGTTGGTTCAAACAATAACCGAACGAATTGGCCGGTTCCCACTCCGCCCCCGGGACCGCGCCCCGCCCTCCCGGTTTCGAGGAGACACACGTGAAGACAAGACCCGTTTCGACGGCCTCCGCACTCGCGCTCGTGACGGCCGCGGTCCTCGTCGCCGGCTGTTCCTCCGGCGGCAGCGGCAGCAGTGGCGCGGACGCCGCCTCCGGCCCGGTCAAGCTCGACTTCTGGGGCTGGGCCCCGGGGTACGAGGAGTCGGTCGCCCTGTTCAACAAGACCCACCCGGGCATCCAGGTCAGCTTCGGCAAGACCGCCTCCGGTTCCAAGGGCGGCTACACCAAGATGCTCACGGCCGCCAAGGCCGGCAACGCCCCCTGCCTGGCCCAGGTCGGCTACGAGACCCTGCCCAGCTTCGCCGCGGCCGGGGCCCTCACCGACGTCGGCACGTACACCGCCGACGCCAAGGGCCGGTTCGCCGACTGGACCTGGAAGCAGGTCACCGTCGACGGCCACACCTACGGCCTCCCGGTCGACACCGCGCCGATGGCCCTGATGTACCGCAAGGACCTGTTCGCGAAGTACGGCATCGACAAGCCCCCGGCCACCTGGGAGGAGTACGCGGCCGACGCCGCCAAGGTGCACGCCGCCGACCCCACCGTGTACCTCGGCAACTTCGGCAACGACCCGTACACCTACGCCGGCCTCGCCTGGCAGGCGGGCGCCAAGTGGTTCGGCACCGGCAACGACCAGTGGCAGGTCAGCCTGAACAGCGACGCCAACCGCAAGGTCGCCTCCTACTGGCAGGACCTGCTGGACAAGAAGCTGGTGAAGGCCGACCCCAGCAACGACGCCTCGCAGTTCAGCGACATGGCCAACGGCAAGATCCTCTCCGACGTCAACGCGGTCTGGGACGCGCCGATCATCGCCGGCAGCGTCAAGGACGGCGCCGGGCAGTGGGCCGTCGCCCCGATGCCGGTGTGGGACGCCGCCAACCCGGCGTACGGCAACGACGGCGGCTCGGCCACCGCTGTCCTGAAGGGCTGCGCCCACGCCAAGGAGGCCGCCGAGTTCGCCACCTGGATGAGCACCGACCCCGACAGCGTCGGCAACCTGATCAAGGTCACCGGCATCTACCCGGCGGCCACCTCGGCGCTCGCCCACCCCGCGCTCTCCCAGCCCGACCCCTTCTACGGCGGGCAGGTGATCTACGACGTCTTCAAGGCCGAGACCGCCCACATCACCACCGACTGGCAGTGGGGCCCGACCATGACCCAGACCTCCACCGACCTCGGCGACGGGCTCGGCAAGGCGGGCACCGGCGGAGCCACCCTGCCGAACGTGCTCGCCGACCTGCAGAGCAGGACGGTGGCCGGCCTCAAGCAGCAGGGCCTCGCCGTCGCCGGCTGACCGGGCACCCGGACCGACCAAGGAGGGACGAACCCCCATGACCACCGCCCTCGCCGGGCGGACAGCACCGCAGGACCGCGCCGCCCGCCCGGACCGCCCTGCCCGCCACCGGGCCCGGACCGTCGCGCTGTTCCTCGCCCCGTTCCTGCTGCTGTTCACGGCGCTGTACCTGGCGCCGATCGGCTACACCCTCTACCAGAGCCTGTTCCGGATGCACCGCTCCGGCCTCGGCCTCTCCGCCCCCACCCAGGTCTTCGCCGGCCTCGGCAACTACGCGACGGCGCTGGGCGATCCGGCCTTCCGCGGCTCGCTGCTGCGGGTGCTGCTGATCGGCGTGGTCCAGGTGCCCGTGATGCTGGCCCTGGCCCTGGCGCTGGCCCTGCTGCTGGACGCCGGGTCGACGATGTTCAAGCGGTTCTTCCGGCTGGCCTTCTTCCTGCCGTACGCCCTGCCCGGGGTGGTCGGCGCGATCATGTGGTCCTACCTGGTCGCTCCGGGCCTGAGCCCGATCACCGCCGCCGCCCACCACCTGGGCCTGGACCTGAACCTGACCTCGGACGGCATGCTCGGCGCGACCATCGGCAACATGCTGACCTGGGGTTGGACCGGCTACAACATGCTGATCATCCACTCCGCCCTCCAGGCCATCCCGGCCGAACTGGCCGAGGCGGCCCGGATGGACGGCTGCTCGGCCTTCGGCATCGCCTGGCGGATCAAGGTCCCGATGATCCGCCCCGCCCTGGTGCTGACCACGGTGTTCTCCGTCATCGGCACCGCCCAGCTCTACAACGAGCCCGCGATCCTGCACAACGTCGCCCCCAACCTGAGCAGCAGCTACACCCCCATCTACGCCGCCTACAACGCCGTGGACGCCAACGACTTCAACCTCGCCGCCACCGAGTCCGTGGTGCTCGCGGTCCTGGCGTTCGCGCTCTCCTTCGGCTTCCTCAAGCTCGTCCAGCGTCGCGGGGAGGCCCTGTGAGCACCGCCACCGACACCGCCACCGAAACCGGCACCGCCCGGTACCAGGCCTCCCGCTGGCTCACCCTCGGCGTGCTGCTGATCGCCTCGGTCTACTTCCTCGCCCCGGTCTGGTGGCTGCTGGTCGCCTCGACCAAGACCAGCAGCGGCCTGTTCGCCGGGAACGGCTTCTGGTTCGGCGACTTCGCCCTCGCCGACAACCTGCGCGACGTCTTCACCCGCCAGGGCGGGATCTACTGGCAGTGGCTCGGCAACAGCGCCCTCTACGCCGTGGGCGGCGCGGCCGGCTCCACCCTGATCTCGGCGATGGCGGGCTACGCACTGGCCAAGTACCGCTTCCGGGGAAGGGAGTTGACCTTCAACGGAGTGCTCGCGGCCGTGCTGGTGCCGCAGCCGCTGCTGGCCGTGCCGCTCTACCTGATGTTCTCCCAGCTGCACCTGGTCAACTCCTACTGGGCGGTGCTGCTGCCCAGCACGGTCAGCCCGTTCGGCGTCTACCTGGCCAGGATCTACGCCGCCGCCTCCGTGCCGGACGAGCTGATCGAGGCCGGACGGATCGACGGCGCGGGCGAGTTCAGGATCTTCGCCACCATCGCGCTGCGGGTGATGTCCCCGGCGCTGGTCACGGTCTTCCTGTTCCAGTTCGTCGCCATCTGGACCAACTACCTGCTGCCCGTGCTGATGCTGGCCGACGACCACCTCCAGCCGGTCACCGTCGGCGTGGTCGGCTGGCAGGCCCAGCGGGCACTCGGCCCCGGCGCGCCGCCGCTCAACATCGTGGTCACCGCCGCCATGGTCTCCGCGATCCCGCTGGTCATCCTGTTCCTGTCCCTGCAACGCTTCTGGCGCGCCGGCCTCACCGCCGGGAGCGTCAAATGAGGAGGCCCGGCGTGCCCGCCCGGTACCACCTGCGGTTCCAGCTCCACCCCACCCCGGACGCCGCCGAACGCGCCGCCGAACTCGCCTCCTTCTGCCGGGAGTCGGGCGTCGAGGAGGTCGTCCTGCTGCTCGCGGCCGAGGAGCTGTACCCCGGCCACCCGGCGGGCGGGGTGGAGGACCGGCTGTACGACACCGCCGCGACCGCCACGGCGGTCCTGCGCGCAGCCGGGCTCGGCGTCAGCCTCAACCCCTGGGTCACCCTCGGCCACGCCGACCGCGGCCGGGCCGACCGGCTCGGCTTCGCCCCGATGGTCGGACCGGACGGCACCGTGGCCACCGCCCAGGCCTCCCCGGCCTGTCCGCGGTTCCGCGCCTGGATCACCGCCCACTACGCCCGCTTCGCCGAACTCGACGTCCGCGTGCTGTGGTTGGAGGACGACCTCCGCTACCACAACCACGCTCCGCTGCCCTGGGGCGGCGGCTTCGAACCGCTGATGCTGGAGCGCCTCGCCGCATTGGCCGGGGAGCCGGTCGACCGGGAGCGGGCGGTCGCCGCCGTGACCGCCCCCGGCCCGCCGCACCCCTGGCGCGCGCTGCTCCAACAGGTCTGGCGCACCGCACAGTTGGAGGTGGCCGGCGAGGTGGCGGCGGCGGTCGCCAAGGCCTCCGGCGGGCGCGCGCGGCTCGGCCTGATGAGCTCCGAGCCCGGCGTCCACTCGGTCGAGGGCCGCGACTGGCCGGCCCTCTTCGACGCGCTCGCCATCGACGGGGAAGTCTGGCACCGGCCGCACTTCGCCCGCTACTCGGACGCGCCGGGCCGCGAACTCAGCTTCTCGGTCTGGATGCTGGAGGTCCAGCGGGCCCTGCGGCCGCGCCATGTGCGCAGCGCGCCGGAGGTCGAGAACTGGCCGCACACCGCGTGGTCCAAGTCCGACACCCAGACCTGGTCGGAGCTGGTGGCCGCCCAACTCGCGGGCTCCGACGCGCTGTTCCTCAACCTCCACCCGATGCAGTCCGGCGCCGCCGGACGCTTCCCGCGGGTCGCCGAGCTGCTGCGCCGCTCCCGGCCCGCGCTGGACCTGCTCACCGGCCCGGCGGCGCGCACCCGCGGCGTGACGCTGCCCGTCCGCCAGGACGCCGCCGCGCACGTCCGCACCCGCCGGGGCGGCGACCTCGCCGAACTGGCGGTCGACCCCGGCCCGGCCGCGGACCACCTGCTCCGCTACGGCGTCCCGGTCACCGCCGAGGACGGCCCGGTCCGGGTGCTGTTCGGGCAGCTCGCCTGGGCCTACCAGGACGCCGAGCTCCGGCGGATGCTCGCCGACGGCCTGCTGCTCGACGGCACCGCCGCCCACATCCTGCGGGCCCGCGGGTTCGGCGAGCTGCTCGGGGTGACCGTCGAGGAGGTCGTCGAGCGCGGAGCAGGGGGCGGAGCCGGGGGTGGAGCCGCGGGCGGGCCGGGCCCGTACGCGCTGGAACGCGTGCTGACCGGGGAGGGTGCGGGCGCCTACCTGAGCGTCAACCTCCAGCCGGCCCTGGCCCGGCTCCGGCCGGCGGCGGGGGGCGAGACCTGGACCGAGATCCTCACCCCCGACCACCGGTTCTGGGGCGCCGGCCGGTGCGTCTTCACCAACGAGCTCGGCGGCCGGGTCGCGGTGACGGCCGCCACCGCCGTCGAGCTGCTGCCCCACGACGACGACGGGCAGCGCCTGCTGCACGCCGCCGTCCGCTACCTGGAGGGCGACTCCCCGACCCTGCCGCTGGTCACCGGCGGGCCCCACCTGATCCCGCACCTGACCCGCACGGCGGACGGCTGGCGGCTCGCCGTCGCCAACGGCAGCGCCGACCCGGCCCACCCCCGGGTGCACCTGCCCCGCGGGGCCGTCCGGGCCGAGGGCGTCCTGCTCCGGCCGCTGGCAGACCCCGAGCCGGTCGAGGCCGCGGTGACCGGTCGCAGCGTCGAGGTCACCGAGGAGCTGCCGCACCGCGGCTGGCTGCTCCTCGACTGGCGGTAGCCGCGGCCGGCCCGGGCACCTGGGGCGTGTCGGACACGCCTTCGGTCAGGCCGACCTGACGGTGGGGAAGCGGTCGCCGCCGACGGCCCAGCGGCCGCGGCGCATCACGGCGACCAGGTCGTAGGTGTCGGAGTCGAGGACGACGAGGTCGGCGAGCTTGCCGGTCTCCAGGGAGCCGACCGAGTCGGCGAGGCCGAGCAGGCGGGCCGGGGTGGCGCTGAGCGACTCGACCGCCTGCGGCAGGGTCAACCCGTGCACCAGCAGCGCCCGTCGGAGCACCCGGTCGAGGGTGAGCGTCGACCCGGCGATGGAGCTGCCGTCGGGGAGCATCGCGACGCCGTTCTCGACGCGGACCTGGAGGGGGCCGAGGGGGTAGAGGCCGTCGCCCATGCCGGCGGCGCCCATGGCGTCGGTGATGAGGGCGACCCGGTCGGGGCCGGCGGTGCCGTAGGCGAGGTCGAGGACGGAGGGGTGGAGGTGGACGCCGTCGTTGATGAGTTCGACGGTGACGCGTTCGTCCTCCAGGAGGGCGAC
>NZ_JBHZCN010000170.1:0-12990 GCF_042755465.1 Kitasatospora sp. NPDC059160
CCAATGCGCTGCATTGGGCTCCCTCCTCCGCCTTGCGATGCACGCACCCCAACGCCGCCCCGCCCGCCCTGCGGGCGGACGACGGGAGTTCGAAGACGGACCCTGGGCCCGCCTTCTACGGGAGCGGCAGGACGTGCCGGAGCGCCTCGACGGCGTCCCCGTCACCGTCCACGGCGAGCTCGGTGCGGGCCCCGCGGCCGTAGACGAACAGGACCAGCTCACTCGGTTCCCCGGTGATCCGGACCACCGGGGCGCCGGCCGGACCGACCGTCAGCGACTGCCCGTCCGGGCGGGTCAGCGCGAGCCGCACGGGGGAACGGCGGCCCGCCTCGAACCGCGCGATCATCGGCAGCCGCCGCCACAGGGCCTCGGCCCGGCCGGGCGGGACGGGCCGCACCGCCCGGTCGTCGCCCGCCCGGGCGACGTCCTCGGCGTGCACGAAGTACTCCACGGTGTTCGCCACCTCGTCCGCACCGGGCAGCGCGAACAGCGAGAACACCGGCGGCCCGGCCCGGAACAACCGCACCAGCTCCTCGTACGGGCGCTGCGCGTACCCGTCCTGCACCCGCTGGGTGTGACCGGCCAGGGCGCCGACCCGGATCCCCGCCGCCGCATCGGCCCGGCGTTCCCGGACCACCAGATGCGCGGCCAGGTCCCGGGTACTCCACCCGGCACACAGCGTGGGCGCGTCCGGCCCGGCGGCGGCGAGCAGTTCGGCGAGGCGGTGGCGCTCAGCGAGCGCGTGGTTCGACATGCCGCCAGCCTAGGGCGTGTCCTGTGCGGGCCGGGGCCTTCCCGCTGTCTACGGGTGGAGCGGGGCGGTGAGTTTGGGGCTGCCCTGTTTGTTGCCGGCGGTGAGGGTGCAGGTGTAGTCGCGCCAGCCGTCCTTGTAGTTGGCCAGGGCGGGGCCGAACTGGCGGGGGTAGTAGGTCCGGCCGGGGGGTTGGTGGGATTCGGCGGTGGTCTCGGCGGTCTTGCAGCCGTCGCGCATGGCGAGGGCGAGAGGGATCTCGCCGGTGAGGCCGTCGGGGAGCTGGAGGTTCGCGATGACCTCGCCGTCGTGGTCGCCGGCGCAGGGGCGTTGTTCGGCCTTGGTGATGACGGGGCTGAGCTGGGGGTGGTCGAAGCAGGTGCCGACCGGGAACCAGGCGTACGGGGGTTGCGGCTTGGTGGGGGTGGGGGTGGGGGTCGGGGTGGGGGTGGGGGTCGGGGTGGCCGAGGGCGGGGGCGGGGCGGCGGTGGGCTTCGGGGCGTCCTCGGGCCAGAGCAGCACGGTGGCCACCACCGCGAGCAGTACGGCCAGGACGGCGGCGACGGTGATCACCAGGCTCCGGGGCGGACGGGTGGCGGCGGCTTCGGGCGGCTGCTGCTCGGAGGTCATGGCCCCGAGGATGGACCACCGGGGCCGCCCCCGGCAGGCGGTTGGCGGAACTGACCCCGAACGGGACGCCCGCGAACGGTTCACCGCCCGGACGGAGCGGTTCGCGGCCCGGAGGGGCTGACACAATGGCCCCATGTCCACCACACCCGCCGCCCCCGGCTCCACCGCGCTCGACCCCGTGATCGCCGCCCGCCTCAAGCGCACCGAGGACGGCCTGGTCCCGGCCGTCGCGCAGCAGTACGACACCGGCGAGGTGCTGATGCTGGGCTGGATGGACGACGAGGCGCTGCACCGCACGCTCACCACCGGCCGCTGCACCTACTGGAGCCGCAGCCGCAACGAGTACTGGGTGAAGGGCGACACCTCCGGTCACGTCCAGGCGGTCAAGTCGGTGGCCCTGGACTGCGACGGCGACACCCTGCTGGTGAAGGTCGACCAGAGCGGCGCGGCCTGCCACACCGGCGACCGGACCTGCTTCGACGCCGACGTCCTCCCGCTCTCCTGACCCACCCCGACCACAGCCGACTCCAGAATCCAGAAGGTGCCGCCCCGCATGGACCTCGAAGCCTTCCGCAAGCTCGCCGTCGACACCCGGGTCATCCCCGTCACCCGCAGGCTCCTCGCGGACGGCCTCACCCCGATCGGCCTGTACCGCAGCCTCGCCGAGGAGCGGCCCGGCACCTTCCTGCTGGAGTCCGCCGAGCAGGGCAACTGGTCGCGCTACTCCTTCGTGGGCGTGCACAGCGCCGCCGCGCTGACCGTCGACCCCGACGGTGGCGCCCGCTGGCTGGGCACCCCGCCGGTCGGCATCCCGACCGGTGGCGACCCGCTGGAGGTGCTGCGGGCCGCCCTGGAGGCGCTGCACACCCCGCGGCGCGCCGACGACGGCCTGCCGCCGCTGACCGGCGGCCTGGTCGGCTACCTCGGGTACGACGTCGTCCGCCGCCTGGAGAAGCTGCCGGACCTGAACCCGGACGACCTCGGGCTCCCCGAGCTGACCATGCTGCTGGCCACCGACCTCGCGGTGCTCGACCACTCCGACGGCACGGTGCTGCTGATCGCCAACGCCGTCAACCACAACGACCTGGCGAGCGGCGTGGACGAGGCGTACGCGGACGCGGTGGCGCGCCTGGACGCGATGGAGGCCGGCCTGTTGAAGCCGGTCGACCCGGGCCTGGCGACCTTCACCCCGGCCGGCCCGGGGGAGGTGCACTCGCCGTTCGGCGGGGCGCCGTACCGGGCCGCGGTCGAGGAGGTCAAGGAGCGGATCCGGGCCGGCGAGGCCTTCCAGGTGGTGCCCTCGCAGCGCTTCGAGGCGCCCTGCCCGGCCTCCGCCCTGGACGTCTACCGCGTGCTGCGCACCACCAACCCGAGCCCGTACATGTACCTGTTCCGCTTCCCCGGTCCGGACGGCGGCGCCGAGGGCGGCTTCGACGTGGTCGGCTCCAGCCCGGAGGCGCTGGTCAAGGTCACCGAGGGGGAGGCGATGCTGCACCCGATCGCCGGCACCCGGCACCGCGGCGCGACCCCGCACGAGGACGCGGCGCTGGCCGCCGAGCTGCTCGCCGACCCCAAGGAGCGGGCCGAGCACCTGATGCTGGTCGACCTGGGCCGCAACGACCTGGGGCGGGTCTGCGAGCCGGGCAGCGTCGAGGTGGTCGACTTCATGCAGATCGAGCGCTACAGCCACGTGATGCACATCGTCTCGACGGTGACCGGCAAGGTCGCCCCCGGGCGCAGCGCCTTCGACGTGCTGACGGCCTGCTTCCCGGCGGGCACCCTGTCCGGCGCGCCCAAGCCGCGGGCGATGCGGATCATCGAGGAGCTGGAGCCCACCCGCCGCGGCCTGTACGGCGGCTGCGTCGGCTACCTGGACTTCGCCGGGGACTCCGACACCGCGATCGCGATCCGCACCGCGGTGCTGCGCGACGGCACCGCGTACGTGCAGGCGGGCGCCGGCGTGGTCGCCGACTCGGACCCGCACGGCGAGGACACCGAGTGCCGCAACAAGGCGGCCGCCGTGCTGCGGGCCGTCGCCACCGCCAATACGCTGCGGAGGCCGGAACTGTCCTGAGGCGTGAGGAGGCGGCCGGATGCCCGAGCTGCCGTACGACGAGCTGCGCTGGGAGGCCGTGTTCGGCGCGGCCGTCCAGATCCGGGGCGAACTCGGGGGCCGGGGACGGGTGTTGTCCAGCGTCCTGATCGACTTCCCGGCCGCGCACGGCCCGCTCGCCCCGGACCTGGTGGTCCTCGCCGCAGGCGCCGTCCACAACGCCCGGGGCCGGTACGCGGCCGCCGCGGCCGAGGTGGTGCTGGAGGTGGCCCACCCCGGCCGCGACCACGCCTGGGCGCGGGCCTGCGCGGAGAGCGGCGTGCCGCTGTACGTGGTGGTCGACCCGGCGGCCGCCGCCTGCACCGTGCACACCGCGCCGTCCCCCGGGGGCGTGTACCGGGAGGCCGAACGGGTGCCCTTCGGCAACGACCTGTTCCTGCCGATGGGCGGGCGCACGGTGGTGCTGCGCACGGACGAGTTCCCCACCCCGGGTACGGCGCGGGGCGTGGCCCGGGGGATAGTGGACGGGTGACCGCTGCAGACCAGACCCCCGCCCCCGCCGCTCCCGCCCCGTCCGGGGCAGGCCGCCGCACGCTCGGCGTGATGCTGCTGCTGACCGTGCTGAGCGCCGTGCTGGTGCTG
Source organism: Kitasatospora sp. NPDC059160 (assembly GCF_042755465.1). Lineage (NCBI taxonomy): Bacteria > Bacillati > Actinomycetota > Actinomycetes > Kitasatosporales > Streptomycetaceae > Kitasatospora > Kitasatospora sp. NPDC059160. The sequence continues at coordinate 4,077 of NZ_JBHZCN010000170.1, forward strand.
ACCGCGGCCGGGCGGACCTGGGCCGAGGGCCGGGCCGGCACCCTGGACGTGTCCGTCACCGGCGGCAAGATCTCCGAACTGCCCGGCGGGCTGGCCCTGGTGGGCCTGGCCGCGGCCGTCGCGGTGTTCGCGGTGCGCGGCGCGGGCCGGCTCGCGGTCGGCGCGCTGACCCTGCTGGCCGGGCTGGGCGCGGCCGCCGCCTCGGTGGCCGGGGCCTCGGACACCGCCGCGCTGGACAGCGCCGCCTCCGGCAAGCTGGCGCTGGCCGGCTCCACCGCCACCGAGGTGTCGCACACCGGCTGGCCCTGGGTCGCGCTGGCCGGCGGACTGCTGCTCGCCGTGGCCGGGCTGATCACCTTGCGCCACGGCCGCGGCTGGCCGGCCATGGGCAGCCGCTACGAGGCGCCGACCCGCAAGGCCCCGGCGAAGGCCGACACCCCCGGTGACCTGTGGAAGGCCCTGGACCGCGGCGAGGACCCGACCGCCGGGTAGCGTCCACCGCCGTGCGGCGCCGGCCGTGGTGCGGCGCCCGCCGTGGTGTGACGCGATAGACGGGCCACCCGCTTTGGGGGGCCGGTGTGTGGCCCGGCACAATGGGAACCGTCAACCCGCCGGCGGCCCCGCAGGCCCGGCCGGGCCCCGAGAGCCTAGGAGCACCATCGATGTCAGCAGCAGCACACGGCCACAACCCCGCCGCCTGGACCGGCGTCGTCATCTCCTTCGTCGGCTTCGGCATCGCGGGCGTCGCGATGATCCTGCCGTCGCCGCTGCTCGTCTGGGCCGGTCTGGCGGTCGTCCTGGTGGGCGGCATCGTCGGCAAGGCCATGTCGATGGCCGGCATGGGCAAGCAGGCCAGCACCAACGTCTACAAGTCGGTCGCGGAGCAGCACGCCGCCCGCCGGGCGGCCGTCGAGGCCCGCGAGGCCGTCGCCGCCTGACCAGCGGGTATTCGCACAACCGAACGGCGGGCGCGCCACGCCCGCCGTTTCGTTCCGTCCGGGCCCGGCGCGGGCACAATCGGGGCGTGAACGCCGCCCCCACCACCCCCGCCCCGCCGCCCGTGCTGCGCCGGACGGTCCCGCCGCTGGCCGCGCTGGCGGCGGTGGCCGTTCCCGCCGGGTACGTCGCGGCGGTGGACCCGAACGCCCCCGGGCACTACCCCGACTGCCCCTTCCTGGCCGCGACCGGCTGGTGGTGCCCCGGCTGCGGGGGCCTGCGCTGCGTCCACGCGCTGGCCCACGGGGACCTGACCGGCGCGCTGCACGACAACGCGGTGGCCGTCCTGCTGTTCACGGTGCTGGCACTGCTCTGGCTGCGCTGGGCCTGGGCGGCGCTGACCGGCGGGCCGCCGGTGCGGGTCTCGGTGGGAGGTCGGCGCTGGGCGCTGATCGGCCTGCTGGTGCTGGTGTTCGCGGTGGTGCGGAACCTGCCGGTGGGCGCCGGGCTGGCGCCGCCGGTGGTCTGAGCCAGGCCCGGCGGGCCGGCGCCGACCCGGGGCCGGCCCGGCCCCGGCCGGTGGAGAGCCGGTGAAGCCGCAGCTGAGAGCCGTACCGGGGAGTGTCCCGTTCCGCGAGACGCGGGCCGGGCGGATGCGCTGTGCGCACCCGGGTGCCGATACCATCGAAGGGCCGACGGGCTCCTGCCCGTCCGGCTCGCGCTGGCGAACCAGCAGAAATGATGGGGGCTCCTGAGTGAGTGTGCTCGACTCGATCATCGAAGGGGTCCGCGAGGACCTCGCCGAGCGGCAGGCCCGGGTCTCCCTGGACGAGCTCAAGGCGCTCGCGGCCAAGGCCCCGGAAGCCAAGGACGGCGTCGCCGCCCTCAAGGGCGACGGGATCCGGGTGATCTGCGAGGTCAAGCGCTCCAGCCCGTCCAAGGGCGCGTTGGCCTCGATCGCCGACCCGGCGGCCCTGGCCCGCGACTACGCGGCCGGCGGTGCCGCGGCGATCAGCGTGCTGACCGAGCAGCGCCGCTTCGGCGGGTCGCTCGCCGACCTGGACGCCGTCCGCGCCGAGGTGGACACCCCGCTGCTGCGCAAGGACTTCATCGTCACCGCCTACCAGCTGTGGGAGGCCCGCGCCCACGGCGCCGACCTCGCGCTGCTGATCGTCGCCGCCCTCGACCAGCCGGCCCTGGTGTCGCTGATCGAGCGCGCCGAGTCGATCGGCCTCACCCCGCTGGTCGAGGTGCACGACGAGGAGGAGATCAGGCGCGCGGTGGACGCCGGGGCGCGGATCATCGGCGTCAACGCCCGCAACCTGAAGACCCTCGAAGTGGACCGCAACACCTTCGAGAACGTCGCCCACGCCATTCCGGACGGCATCGTCAAGATCGCCGAGTCCGGTGTGCGCGGCCCGCTGGACGTGATCAGCTACGCCAACCTGGGCGCCGACGCGGTGCTGGTCGGCGAGTCCCTGGTGACCGGCAAGGACCCGCGGGCCGCGGTCGCCGACCTGGTCGCGGCCGGTGCCCACCCCGCCGTCCGGCACAAGGACTGACACCGCCCCGATGAAGATCGCCACCCGACTCGCCCCCGGCTGCCGCCCGCGCGGCTGCCGCGCGCCCGCACGCCGGGTGCTGGGGCGTCGGGTGCGGTACGTGATCGGGTGCGAGCCCGGTCAGGTACCCGGACGGCGATGGCGCACGACGCGCGGCTGAACCAGCCGAACCAGACGTCACCGTCATCCATCTCCGTCAAGGGAAACCACATGTCCGAGAAGGACTACCTGCCCGGCGCCCAGGTGCCGGACGCCCGCGGCTACTTCGGCGCGTACGGCGGCCGCTTCATCCCCGAGGCGCTGGTCGCCGCGGTCGAGCAGGTCGCCGAGGAGTACGAGAAGGCCAAGACCGACCCGGCCTTCACCGCCGAGCTGGACGGGCTGCTCAAGGACTACACCGGGCGCCCGAGCCCGCTGACCGACGTGCACCGCTTCTCCGCCGAGGCGGGCGGCGCGCGGATCCTGCTCAAGCGCGAGGACCTCAACCACACCGGCTCGCACAAGATCAACAACGTGCTGGGCCAGGCCCTGCTCACCCGGCGGATGGGCAAGACCCGGATCATCGCCGAGACCGGCGCCGGCCAGCACGGGGTGGCCACCGCCACCGCCTGCGCCCTGTTCGGCTTCGACTGCACCATCTACATGGGCGAGGTCGACACCGAGCGCCAGGCGCTCAACGTCGCCCGGATGCGGATGCTCGGGGCCGAGGTCGTCGCCGTCAAGTCCGGCTCGCGGACGCTCAAGGACGCCATCAACGAGGCCTTCCGCGACTGGGTCGCCAACGTCGACTCCACCCACTACCTGTTCGGGACGGTCGCCGGGCCGCACCCCTTCCCGATGATGGTCCGCGACTTCCACCGGGTCATCGGCGTCGAGGCGCGCCAGCAGGTGCTGGACCGGACCGGGCGGCTGCCCGACGCGGTCGTGGCCTGCGTCGGCGGCGGCTCCAACGCGATGGGCATCTTCCACGAGTTCATCCCGGACGCCGGCGTGCGGCTGATCGGCTGCGAGGCGGCCGGCGAGGGCGCCGACACCCCCCGCCACGCGGCCACCCTGACCAAGGGCGACCCCGGCGTGCTGCACGGCTCCCGGACGTACGTCCTCCAGGACGAGGACGGGCAGACCATCGAGTCGCAGTCCATCTCGGCCGGGCTGGACTACCCCGGCGTCGGGCCGGAGCACGCCTGGCTCAAGGACACCGGGCGGGCCGAGTACCGGCCGGTCACCGACGACGCGGCGATGCAGGCGCTGCGGCTGCTCTCCCGCACCGAGGGGATCATCCCGGCCATCGAGAGCGCCCACGCGCTGGCCGGCGCGCTGGAGCTGGGCCGCGAACTCGGACCGGAGGCGACCATCCTGGTCTCGCTCTCCGGGCGCGGCGACAAGGACATGCACACCGCGGCCCAGTACTTCGGGCTCTACGACGCGCCGGCCGGTTCCGGCGATGCGGCCGGCGGCGCGGCCGAGGGGGGTAAGTGATCATGGCTTCGAAGCTGAGCACCGTGCTGGCGGCGGCCAAGGCCGAGGGCCGGGCCGCGCTGATCGGGTACCTCCCGGCCGGGTTCCCCACGGTCGACGGCGGGATCCGGGCAGTCGACGCGCTGATCGAGGGCGGCTGCGACGTCGTCGAGATCGGACTGCCGCACTCCGACCCGGTCCTGGACGGGGCCGTGATCCAGACCGCGGACGACATCGCGCTGCGGGGCGGGGTGCGGATCAAGGACGTGCTGCGGACCGTCCAGGAGGCGGCCGCCGCCCACCCGGGGACGGCGGTGCTGGTGATGACCTACTGGAACCCGGTCGACCGGTACGGGGTGGCGCGCTTCGCGGCCGACCTGGCCGCCGCGGGCGGGGCGGGGTGCATCCTGCCGGACCTCCCGGTGGAGGAGTCCGAGGAGTGGCGCAAGGCGGCGGACGAGCACGGGCTGGACACCGTGTTCGTGGTCGCGCCGAGCAGCAAGGACGCGCGGCTGGCGGAGGTCACGGCGGCCGGGAGCGGCTTCGTCTACGCGGCCGCCGTCATGGGGGTGACCGGGACGCGGTCGGCGGTGGGCTCGCTGGCCGAGGACCTGGTCGCCCGGACCCGGGCCACCACCGACCTGCCGGTCTGCGTCGGGCTCGGCGTCTCCGACGCCGTGCAGGCGGCCGAGGTCGCCCGGTTCGCGGACGGGGTGATCGTCGGCTCCGCGTTCGTGAAGCGGATCCTGGAGGCCGGTGCGGACGAGGCCGCCGGACTGGCCGCGGTCCGCGCGCTGGCCGGGGAGCTGGCGCAGGGCGTGCGCAGGCGCTGACCCGCGGCAGCAGTCGTCGGCCGGCGGCCCGTTCCCCCTCCGGGGGGAGCGGGCCGCCGGCTTTTCCGTCGGCGTCAGCGGCGCGGCGGCCCCGAACGGGTGAAGAGCGCGGGCGACACGCATCAGGCGGGGTTGACCGGCGTTGAGTGGAGGGACGAGTGCACGAACCACGTCTACGGGGGTGGCCGGGCTAGCGAAGGGGTGAGCGGGTGGCTGGGCTTCATCGGGCCGTGCTGCTGCGGGCGGCGGCGGCCGCGCTGGCTCTGGGGGCCGCGGTCGGCGCGCACACCGAGGTGGGGCAGGCCCTGGCCAAGCGGGGGGCGGAGCGGGCCGAGCGGGAGGCGGTGGCCTGTGCGGAGGCGGCGCGCTGGGACGCGGCGGAGCGGGCCGCGCGGGGGCGGCACGAGGGGCGGCCGGAGCTGTTCGACCCGGGGCGGATGCAGGGGTGCCGGTGACGTAGGGGTGTTCGAGGGAATCGGACGGAACGTCACTCGTCCGGCTTAATTCGTGAATCCGGAGGAACCGGTCTTCATCCCTTACGGTTCGTCAGGAAGTGAACGAGTTTCCCGAGGGGGGTTCCCTGATGGCGGGGCCGGCAGTGCAGTCCGGTGGCTCCGCGCCCGCGCCGCGGCGGGTGCCGGTCCGGAGCGAGTGGATCGGTACGGCCGCGCGGCTCGGCCTGGCCGTGGTCTGGGGGTGGGCCGGGCTGGCGAAGATCGCCGACCCGGCGGAGGCGGCCCAGGCGGTGCGGGCGTACGAGATCCTGCCCGAGGGCCTGGTCAAACCGATCGGCTACGGGCTGCCCTTCCTGGAGCTGGCGCTCGCCCTGCTGCTGGTGATCGGCCTCGGCGTCCGCCTGGTCGCCGGGGTGTCGGCGCTGCTGCTGCTCGCCTTCATCGCCGGGATCGCCTCGGCCTGGGCGCGCGGGATCTCGATCGACTGCGGCTGCTTCGGCGGCGGAGGGCACGTCGACGCCTCGCAGACCGAGTACCTGCAGGAGATCCTCCGCGACACCGGCTTCCTGCTGCTGGCCGGGTTCCTGCTGTGGCGGCCCCGCACCCGGCTCTCGGCCGACGGCTGGCTGGCGAGCTGACCCGTCCGGCCATTCCCATCCCCGCACCCGACGAAGGCCCCCAGACCGTGGATGTCAAGGCAATGAGCGAGAAGAACCGAGAAGGCAAGCGCACCGCCCGCGAGCGGATGCTGGAGCAGCGGGCGGCCGAGGAGGCCGGCTCGCGGCGCAGGAAGAAGCTGGTCGTCGGCGGAGCGGTGCTCGTGGTGATCGCCGCCGCGGTCGTCACCGGCGTGCTGGTGCAGAACCAGCGCTCCAAGCCGGAGACCCCGACCGCCGCCCCGGCCGGGACGATCGGTGACAAGAACCTGGTCATCCCGGTCGGCGCGAGCAACGCGCCGTCGGTGCTCACCGTGTACGAGGACCCGCGCTGCCCGGCCTGCGGGATCTTCGAGCGCGAGTTCTCGGCGACCATCGACCAGCTCGAGGACGCCGGGAAGATCTACACCAACGCCCACGTGGTGTCGTTCATCGACCGCGCGGTGCCGGGCAAGGGCTCGAAGAACGGGGCCAACGCCCTGGCCTGTGCCCAGGACGCCGGGCACTTCCGGGACTACCACGACGTGCTCTACCGCAACCAGCCGGACGAGACCAACGACGCCTTCGGGAACAAGGCGGTGCTGCTCAACCTGGCCAAGCAGGTGGGGGGGCTGGACACGCCGGAGTTCCAGGCCTGCGTCAACGACAACAAGTACGGCGGATGGGTGTCGGCGGTGCAGCAGGACTTCGACAAGTCCAGCTACAAGTCCACCCCGACGGTGCTGCTCAACGGCCAGCCGATCTACCCGAAGAACGGCAACGAGGAGATCACCCCGGCGAACCTGGTGAAGTGGGTGGACGCCGCCAACCAGGGCAAGCAGCTCGGGACGGCGGGCACGAACGGTCAGACCCCGGCGCCCACCGCCGCCGCCTCGGAGGCCAACAACCCCTCGCCGTCGGCCGGCTGAGCGCGTCCGGCCGCCGCCCCCTCCCGCCGATGCGGGAGGGGGCGGCGGCGTTCGTTGTTCGGTATCTGTGACCCCGGGGGTGTCGGATGGGGCCGCCGGACCCTGTAGCGTCGGAACTGCCATGGATATCGCCTACATTCCCAGCCCGTCGCGGGGGGTCCTGTACCTCGGACCGATCCCGCTGCGCGCCTACGCCTTCTGCATCATCCTCGGGGTCGTCGCGGCCGTCTGGCTCGGCAGCAAGCGCTGGGTCGCCCGGGGCGGTGCCAAGCACACCGTCGGTGACATCGCCGTGTGGGCCGTGCCCTTCGGCCTCGTCGGCGGCCGGCTGTACCACGTGATCACCGACCACCAGCTCTACTTCGGCGAGGGGAAGAACCCCTGGAACGCCTTCAAGATCTGGGAGGGCGGCCTCGGCATCTGGGGCGCGGTCGCGCTCGGCGCGGTCGGCGCCTGGATCGGCTGCCGCCGCCGGGGCGTGCCGCTGCCCGCCTACGCCGACGCCATCGCGCCGGGCATCGTGCTCGCCCAGGCGATGGGCCGCTGGGGCAACTACTTCAACCAGGAGCTGTACGGGCGGGCCACCACGCTGCCGTGGGGCCTGGAGATCCACAAGACGCTGCCCGACGGCGAGGTCGTGAACGGGGTCTTCCACCCGACCTTCCTGTACGAGTCGATCTGGGACGTGGCCGTCGCGCTGCTGGTGATCTGGGCGGACCGGCGCTGGCGGCTGGGCCACGGCCGGGCCTTCGCGCTGTACGTCGCCGCGTACACGGTGGGCCGGTTCTGGACCGAGTGGCTGCGGATCGACGAGGCGCACGTCTACTTCGGCCTGCGGCTGAACGACTGGACCTCGATCGTGGTGTTCATCGGCGCCGTCGTGTACTTCGTGGTCGTCGGGAAGAAGCGGCCCGGCCGGGAGGACCCGGCGAGCATCGACCCGGCGGCGCACGCCGAGGCCCAGGAGAAGGACGCGGCCCAGGAGGAGGACGCGGCGCCGAAGAAGGCGGAGGCGGCCGTTCCGAAGCCGAGCGAGACGGTGGACGGGGAGAAGCCGTCTCGACTGCTGGACGAAAAGGCGGCGGCCGAACCGGCCGACGAGGGCGCCGAGAAGGCCGGCAAGGACGCCAAGAACCCGATCTGACCAGGGACTTCCCCGCAACTGAGGCCACCCTTGCGAAGGGTGGCCTCAGTGCTGTTCGGACAGCCTTACTTTGCTGGAAATGCGCAGGTCAACGGGGCTACGGTCAGGTCGACGAACGAAAGACGGAGGGGAAGTACCGTGACTGCGAGCACCCTGGAAGCCGAGCCCGCCCAGCACCCGCGGATACCTGCGGCCGACCACCACCGGGACGTCAACGGCGGCTGGCTGCGGCCCGCGGTGTTCGGGGCGGTGGACGGCCTGGTGTCGAACTTCGCGCTGATGACCGGTGTGGTCGGCGGCGCGGCCTCCAGCAGCACGGTGATCCTCACCGGCCTGGCGGGCCTGGCGGCCGGTGCCTGCTCGATGGCGGCGGGGGAGTACACCTCGGTGGCCTCCCAGCGGGAGCTGGTGCAGGCCGAGATCGAGGCCGAGCGGCTGGAGCTGAGCCGCAACCCGCACGGCGAGCTGGCCGAGCTGGCGCAGGTGTACGTCTCGCGCGGGGTGGACCCGGAGCTCGCCCACGAGGTGGCCCGGCAGCTGTCCCGGGACCCGGAGCTGGCGCTGGAGGTGCACGCCCGGGAGGAGCTGGGGATCGACCCCAACGACCTGCCCTCCCCGCTGGTCGCGGCCGGCTCGTCCTTCCTGTGCTTCGCGCTGGGCGCGCTGCTGCCGCTGCTGCCGTACCTGCTGGGGGCGACCACGCTGCTGCCGGCGATGCTCCTGGCGGGGCTGGGGCTGTTCCTGTGCGGCGCGGTGGTGGCCCGGGTGACGGCGCGCAGCTGGTGGTTCAGCGGGCTGCGGCAGCTGGTGCTGGGCGGGGCCGCGGCCGGGGTGACGTACCTGCTGGGGTGGCTGATCGGCGGGCACGTCGGCTAGGGCCTGTCCGGCGGATCTTGGCAGATCAGCGCGCGGCGTTGGGCGCCCGGCTGGGCGTGCGCCCGAGTCGGCCTCGTACTGGACGT
>NZ_JBHZCN010000171.1:0-12696 GCF_042755465.1 Kitasatospora sp. NPDC059160
TGGCAGGGCCCCGGGCGTGCGCCGCCCGGGGCCCTGCCACGTCCGTCGGTCCTACGGGGTGAGGCCGCGCTGCTGGAGCCAGGTCTCCGGGTCGACCGGGGCGCCGCCGCCGGGGCGGACCTCCAGGTGCAGGTGCGGGCCGGTGACGTTGCCGGTCGCGCCGACCTTGCCGATCTGCTGGCCGGCGGTGACCTTGCCGGAGCCCTTGATGATCGAGGAGAGGTGGCAGTACCAGATCTCGGTGCCGTCGGGCAGGGTCTCGACGATCCGGTAGCCGTACGAGCCGGACCAGCCGGCCGAGGTGACGGTGCCCTGGCCGACGGCGTAGACCGCGGTGCCGGTGTCGGCCGCGAAGTCCAGGCCGGTGTGCAGGTGGGCCCAGTAGCGGGCGCTCTGGCCGTAGTGGGCGGAGAGGTCGTAGTCCTTGACCGGCAGGGTGAGGGCGGCGGCCTTGGCCCGCTCGGCCTCCTCGGCGGCGCGCTTGGCCTCCGCCTCCTTGGCGGCGGCCTTGGCCTCGGCCTCCTGGGCGGCCTGGACCCGGGCGCCCTCCTCGGCGGCGGTGCGCTGGCTGTCGGCCTGCTGCTGGATCCGGGCGGCGAGCGCGAGGCCGGGGTCGGCGGCCAGGGCGACCGTCTCGTCCGGGGCCTCGACGGCGGGCGCGGCGGCCGGGGTCGCGGAGGCGAAGCCGGTGGCGCCCAGGGTGGCGGCGACGGCGGTGACGCCGAGCAGCGGGGAGGCGCCGCGGGTCTGACGCGGCATCCGGTGGCGGTTGGCCTCGGCCTCCGGGGCGTACGGCTCGGCCGGTCCGGCGGACCCGCCGTCGCGGGGCTCGGCACCGTGCGGGCCGGGGTGGTCGAGGAGCCGGGTACCGGCTGCGGGGCCGGCCGGGTGTGCCGGGGTGTGCGTCGACGCCACGGAGGCGCGCTCCTTTCCTTCCTTCGCGCCTACCGGGTTAGCTGACGGGTTCGGAGCAGGAAGGTCTCCTACGGCCGGGCCGGAGCCCCGCCGATTCACCCCAAGGAACGTGGTTCCCCGGCTCCCTGACCTGCCCGGAGGCCGGTCGGTGGGATTAGGCGACGGCGCACGGTGCCGTCTGGGTACGGCATTGACGACCGCGCTGCGTTATCAGACGTTAATCCTAGGACGCTCCGATTCCAAGCCATCCGCTCGGAGCCGCTGGGGAACAGGTGATCGGACGTCAACGAACGACCCCTCAGCCACCCGGTCCATCTGAGTACTCCTACTCATGTGCGACCCGGCCGCCCCGCCGCATCCTGGCGCCATGAGCACACCGATGCAGTCACGGACCACGGCCGCGTACTTCGTCCAGGCCGTCCTCTCCTTCGCCCTCTCCGGCACCGCCCTCGCCGCCGGGATCGCCTACCTGCCGGTCGGCGGCTGGACCCGGGCCTTCCTCGGGATCGGCCTCCTCTACACCGTCACCTCCTCGTTCACGCTGGCCAAGGTGGTCCGGGACCGGCAGGAGTCCTCGGACACCGTCGCCCGGGTCGACCAGGCCCGGCTGGAGAAGCTGCTCAGCGAGCACGACCCCTTCCGGATCGAGGGGGCGTGAACGGAAGGGCGCCCCCGGTACCGGCCGGACGCTTGACGGCTAAGGCTATTAGCCTTAGCTTTATGGCTACAGGCAGAAACGAGCGAGTCGGCGGAGGCCACCATGAACGGCACCAGCACCCCGAGCACCCAGTACCTCGACGTCCCCGGCGGCCGCCTCGCCTACGACGACACCCGGCAGGGCGACGGCACCCCCGTCGTCCTCCTCCCCGGAATGCTCGACTCCCGCCGCGCCTACCGGCACCTGCACCCGCTGCTCACCGCCGCCGGCCACCGGGTCGTCACCATGGACCTGCGCGGCTTCGGCGACTCCTCGATCGTCTGGGACGACTACGGCCCCGCCGCCGTCGCCACCGACGTCCTCGCCCTGCTCGACCACCTCGGCATCGAACGGGCCGTCCTGGTCGGGCAGTCCTACACCGGGGCGACGGTCGTCAAGGTCGCCGGCGACGCACCTCAGCGGGTCGCCGGGATCGCCCTGATCGACGCCTTCGTCGAACACCGGGCCAACGCCCTCATGCAGGGCGTCATGGTCGTCATGGGCGCCGCCATGGTCCGGTGGCCCGGCGTCTGGGGCTTCTACCTGCGCAAGATGGCCTACCCCGGCCCCCGCCCCGCCGACCTCGACGGCTACGTCGACGGACTCGTCGCCGCCCTGCGCACCCCCGGCCGGCGGACCGCCACCCGCGGCCACGTCACCGGCGACTCCGCACCCGTCGGCTGGTGCGCGGCCGTCCGCTGCCCGGCCCTCGTCCTCATGGGCAGCAAGGACCCCGACTTCCCGAAGCCCGAGGCCGTCGCCGACCTCCAGGCCGAGAAGCTCGGCGCCCGCAAGGTGATGATCGAAGGGTCCGGGCACTACCCGATGGCCGACAACCCGCAGGCCGTCGCCGACGCCCTGCTGCCCTTCCTCGCCGAACTCGCCTGAACCCCCGCCCGTACGGAGAAACGAAGCCATGCCCCGCGTAGGACTGACCCCCGACCAGGTCGTCGACCACGCCCTCGCCCTCATCGACGACCAGGGCGGTGAAGCCCTCACCCTCGCCTCCGTCGCCACCCGGGCCGGCGTCGCCACCCCCTCGCTGTACAAGCACGTCAGCGGCGGACTCGGCGAACTACGGCGCCTCATCGCCGTCCGGGTCACCGAGGAGCTCGCCGACCGGCTCGCGGACGCCGCCGTCGGCCGCAGCGGGGACGACGCCGTCACCGCCGTCCTACGCGCCTACCAGGCCTACGCCACCGCGCACCCCCACCGCTACGCCGCCCTCCCCCAGGCACCCCAGCCCGACGACGACCTCACCCGCGCCGCCACCCGGCTCGTCGGCGTCATCATCGCCGTCCTCCGCGGCTACGGCCTCGACGGCCCCGAAGCCATCCACGCCGCCCGCACCGTCCGCTCCCTCGCCCACGGCTTCGCCTCCCTCTCCATCGCCGGCGCCTTCCAACTCGCCGAGGACCTCACCACCACCCACGACCGCCTCATCACCACCCTCACCACCGCCCTCCACACCTGGCCCGGCACCGCCACCCCCGCCTGACCACCCCGGGCCGCCCACCCCCACCCGCACAGCACCTGAGCAGCGCAGGAAGTCGGCCCGGCCGACTTCTGGTGCGGCGGGGCTGCCGGTTGGCCGACTTCTCGCGACCGCAACCCCGCGAAACCGCACCGCAGAAGCCCACCGGAGCGGAGCCCGGACCGCGCGCAGGAAGTCGGCCCGGCCGACTTCCAGTGGCGCGGGCTGCTGATCGGTCGACCTGAGCGGGCAACGGCCGCCAGCCCATCGACCACCCGCGGGGCCGGAGTAGTGCGCAGGAAGTCGACCTGGCCGACTTCCTGCGCAACACCACGTAGGCAGGGGCCTACCAGGCGAACGGCCACGCGCGCCTCGGGCCACAGGGGAACACGGCGGCGTCGGCGGGCGCGCCAGAAGTCGGGCGGGCCGACTTCCCGCGCTCGCCGCTCCCACGGAACCCCACCGCAGAAGCCCCCAGGGCAGAGCCTGGGCCACGCATTGGAAGTCGAGCCGGCCGACTTCCAGTGGCGCGAGGCTGCCAGCTGGGCCGGGGAAGCGCACAGGAAGTCGACCTGGCCGACTCCTGGCGAGGCGAGGTTGCCCGCTGGGCCGGCGCGGCCGGGGGAGACTGGCCGACTTCCTGCGCAGCACCACGTAGGCAAGGGGCCTACAGGGCGACCGGCCGCGGGCCTCGGGGGCGGAGAAGCGCTGCGGCATTGGTGGGCGCACCAGAAGTCGGCCCCATCGACTTCTCGTGCGAGGCCGGTCGAGAAGGAGCCCGGCGGGGACGACCGGGGCAGCCGAAGGGCGCGGCTCTACCGATCGGCAGGATCAGGCGGGCGCCTCGGCGAGGAGGCCGGTCTCTCCGACAGGCGGGGGCTGTGCGCAGGAAGCGGCGGAGGGAGCACGGAGCTGCGGGCTTGCCGGGTGACGGGCAGCCGAGAGGCGGCGGCAAGAAGCGGCGCGCCAGAAGTCGGGCGGGCCGACTTCTGGCGACAGCGGGTTGCCTGGTTGTCGAGCCGCTGGGGCGAGGGCATCGCCGTAAGGAACCGCAGCAGTGTCGGCGGCCGGCGCTCAGGTGCGCACCGGAAGTCGGGCGGGCCGACTTCCGGTGCGCGTGGGGCCGGAACGGGCTTGGTGGAGACGGCTGGAGCGCAGCAGTGGGCACCTCGGGGGGAGGAGGGTTGCGGGGCGGCAGGCGGGGGCGGGTGGGAGTGGGAACTGCGCTGAGGGGGGTGGGAGGGGAGGGGTTAGTGTGGCCGGGCTGACTGGTGGTCATGACAGGGGACCGCCCACGCCTTCGCGGAGGTTCCGGGTGCCCGCACTGATAGCGAGGGTGCGGCGGTGGTACGGCCGGGTGCTGGACGGGGACGTCCGGGCCGGGCGGGTGGCGCTGGGGGTGCTGCTCGGGGTGACGGTGGTGCTGGGGGTGCTGCCGGTCCTGTTGCCGTACGGGTGGCCGCCGTCGGCGCTGGTGCTGCCGGTGGTGGGTGGCGGGCTGGTGCTGCGGCGCGGGCAGTTGCGGGTGCTGGTGTGCGCGGCGCTGGCGGGCGGTCTGCTGGGGGCGGTGGTGCAGGACCCGCACGGGGTGCGGCTGGGGGTGACGCTGGTGGTGGCGGCGACGGGGGCGACGGTGCTGACCGCGAACCGGTTCCGGGACCGGCTGGGACTGCGCGGCACCCAGGGCGATTCGATGCTGCTGGAGCTGGCGGAGCACAACCGGGCCCTGGCCCGGCTGCCGGAGCGGCTGCTGGACTGGCACTTCGACAGTGCGCTGGCCCCGGCGGGCGGCACGTCGTTCTCCGGGGACTTCCTGCTGTGCGCCCACCGGCCGGAGGAGGACCTGCTGGAGCTGGTGCTGGTGGACGTGTCGGGCAAGGGCAGTCGGGCGGCGGCCCGGTCGACGCACCTGTCGGGGGCGTTCGCGATGCTGCTGGGCCGGGTGCCGCCGGAGGCGTTCCTGCCGGCGGCCAACGACCACCTGGTGCGGATGGGCTGGGAGGACGACTTCGCCACGGCCGTGCACCTGGCGCTGCACCCGGCGACGGGCCGCTACCGCCTGTTCAACGCGGGCCATCCGCCGCCCGTGCGGTTCTGCCGCCGGTCGGGCTGGGTGCCGTCGGAGCACGGCGGTCCGGCGCTGGGGCTGGTGCCGGGGGCGCCGTACCCGGGGGCGTCGGGGCGGCTGGCGTACGGGGATTCGCTGCTGCTGTTCAGCGACGGCCTGGTGGAGGTGCCGGGCCGGGACCTGGACGAGGGGGTGGGCCGGCTGTTGGCGGCGGCCGAGCCGGAGGTGCGCACCAACCCGCCGCAGCGGCAGGCGGTCCGGGGGGCGGCGGGCCGGCTGGTGGAGGCGGTGGCACAGGACGTCGCGGACGACCGGACCCTGGTCCTGGTGCGGCGGCTGAGAGCGACCGCGGACCACGGAAATGGGGTATGAAGATTTGGTGTCCTCTCCCGTTCGTAGTCCGATGCGCTGCGTGCGCCTGCTGCTCGGCTGCACCAGCGCCGCCGAGCTGCTCGGCACCGTCCTCGCCGAGGGCCCGAACTGGATCACCGGCGAGGGCTCCGCGCTGTACCTGCTGGACCCCGCCGGGATGCTCCGGCTGACCGCCTCGCACGGGCTGCCGGACTGGGCGCACGAGCGCTACGGCCTGGTCGACCCGGCCGGCGAGCTGCCCGCCGCGATGGCGCTGCGGCTGCGCCGCCCGTACCTGCTCAGCCCGGAGCACACCAGCGTCGACTACCCGAACCGGAACGCCGGCATGGGCACCGGGATGGTCGCCGTGGTCAGCCTGCCGCTGGTGGTGGACGAGCGGCCGATCGGCGTGCTGGCCCTCGCCCTGGCGCACCGGGGCACCGTCCCGGGGCGCGACCTGGACGTGCTGGAGACGATCGCCGGGGCCTGCGCCCACCGGCTGCACCACCTGCTGGACCACGTCCTCGACCACACCGGCGACCGCACCGGAAACCGCACCGCGGAGCGGCCCCCGACCGCCCCGACCGCCCCGGACGCCGCCCTGGCCCACCCGCTGCTGTCGCTCGCGGTGCGGGCCGCCGGGCACGGCGCCTTCGAGCGCGACCTGGTCACCGGGGAGAGCTACTGGGACGCGGCCGCCTTCGCGGTGGCCGGCCGGCCCGTCGACCCGGACGGGACCGCCCCGGAGCTGGAGCGGATCGTCCACCCCGAGGACCTGCCGGACGTCCAGGCGGCCCTGGCGGAGGCGCTGGCGAGCGGGGGCCGCTACCGGATCGGCTACCGGATGCTGCGCCGGGGCGGGAAGGTCGCGCGGGTCGAGGAGTCCGGCGAGGTGATGCTGGACGTGCACGGCCGCCCGGTGCGCATGGCCGGGCTGATCGCCGACGTGGAGCACCGCCGGGCGCGGGACGCCGAGCCGCCGCACGACCCGGCCGGGGCCCGGACGGCGCTGCTGCTGTCGCTGACCCGGGCGCTGTCCCGGGCGGTGACCGTCCGGGACGTCACCGCCGCCGTCACCGACGTGGCCCGGCCGGCGCTCGGCGCCGCCAGCATCGTGCTGGACCTGGTGGACGAGGGCCGGCTGCTGCCGGTCTCGCACACCGTGTACGGCGGACCGCGCCGGGCCGAGCTGACCCGGCTGGCGGACCTCTCCGAGCAGGTGATGCAGCACTCGCTGGCCCGCTCGGCCCCGCTGTTCAGCCAGCCCGGTGGCGGACCGGTGCGGCCGGACGCCCCGGCCGCCTGGGCGGTGCTGCCGCTGGTCGCCTCCGGCCGGCAGGTCGGCTCCTGCCTGATCACCTTCGCCACCGAGCGCGCGTTCGGCCGCGCGGACCGCACCCTGTACTCGACCTTCGCCGGCATCCTCGCGCAGTCCCTGGAGCGGGCCCGGCTGTACGACACCCACCACCACCGGGCCGGTGAACTCCAGCGCGCGATGCTCCCGCGCACCCTGCCCCGGCTGCCGGGGATCGCCAGCGCCGCCCGCTACCTGCCGAGCACCGAGGGCATGCAGATCGGCGGCGACTGGTACGACCTGCTGAAACTGCCGGACGGCCGGATCGGGCTGGTCATCGGCGACGTGCAGGGCCACAACGCCGAGGCGACCGCCGTGATGGGCCAGCTGCGCAGCGGCCTGCGGGCGTACGCCACGGACGGGCACGACCCGGCGGCGACCCTGGCCCGGACCAGCCGGCTGCTGTCCGAGCTGGACACCGAGCTGTTCGCGACCTGCCTCTACCTGACCCTGGACCCGGCCGACGGCAGCCTGACCGCGGCCCGGGCCGGCCACCCGGCACCGGTACGGATCGCCGCCGACGCCACGGCCGTCGAGCTGGAGCTGCCGGGCGGCCCGCCGCTGGGCGTGGACCCGGGGCAGCCGTACCCGCTGGCCACCGGCCGGCTGGCGGGCGGCGAGACCCTGCTGGTCTACACGGACGGGCTGGTCGAGGACCGGGAGGAGGACTACGACGAGTCGGTGCACCGGATGATCGGCGGGCTGGAGCTGTGGGCCCGGCAGACCGGCCCGGAGCGGATCGGCGCGGCCCCCGCGCTGGAGCGGCTGGCCGACCTGCTCACCCTGAACGTGACCGAGCGCCGCTCCCGGCCGGACGACGTGGCGCTGCTGCTCCTGCACCGGATGCCGCCCGAGGCCTGACGCCCGAGGCCCGAGGCCCGGCACCCGGCACCCGGCACCCGGCACCCGAGGCCGGGCACCTGACGGCGCGCGCTCCTGCACCTGATGACGCCGGTTCGGCGACACCGTGCACACGGGCCCCACACATCACGGGACGCGAACCGGCCACCACGCGCCACATCGAGGGGGGTCGAAAGACCCTGGACGAACGATCGGACGGCTTGTCAGGGCCCCGCGATCGCGGTCGAACGACGCGGGAACGGCGGCGTATTGACTCGATATTGACGAGATCCAGTCACATGGCGAGATCCGTTCACACCTTCGTAGGATCATCGCCCTAGAATTCGCGGCGTGACGATGACTCAGTGGTGCGCAACGGCTACCGGCGTGCTCGCCGTCCTCGCCCTCGTGGCCGCCGCGCGGTACCGCGCCGTGTCCGTCACCCAGCGCGGCCGGGCCGACCGGCTGGCGGGCGAGCTCGCCCGGCTCCAGGAGCAGCTGGCCGCCGAACTCTCCCGCCGGGGCGCCGACCTGGCCGCCGTCCAGCAGGAGCAGGAGCTCACCGCCTCCAGCCAGCGGGCCTTCCTCAGCGTCGCCCGCCGGATCCTGGTCATGGCCCACGACCAGCAGGCCCTGCTCGACGAGATGGAGCGCACCCACGACGACCCGGCGCTGCTGGAGGGCCTGCTCAAGGCCGACCACGCCGCCGCCCAACAGGCCCGGCTGGCCCAGACCCTGGCCGTGCTGTGCGGCGCCCGGGCCGGGCGGCACTGGCCGGAGCCGGTGTCGCTGGAGGACGTGGTGCGCGGCGCCCAGTCGCGGATCCTGCCGTTCCAGCGGGTGGTCGTCCGCAGCCGGATCGAGACCGCGGTGGTCGGCGCGGCCGCCGAGGCGCTGATCCACGCCATCGCCGAACTGCTGGACAACGCGACCCGCTACTCCCCGCCCAGCACCCAGGTGTTCGTCACCCTGATGCCGGTGCACAACGGCGCGGTCATCGAGATCGACGACGGCGGCGTCGGCATGCCGGAACAGGCCGTCGCCAAGGCCGCCGCCGCCCTCGCCGGGGGCAGCAGCCTGGAGGTCTCCCGGCTCGGCGAGGTGCCCCAGCTGGGGCTGGCCGCCGTCGGCCGGCTCGCCGAGAGCTACGGGTTCCGGGTCACCCTCAGCTCGGCGCCCTCCCCGTACGGCGGTGTGCGCGTGGTCCTGCTGCTGCCGAACGCCCTGCTCACCGAGCCGCTGCCGCCCACCGTGCCCGGACTCGGGCCGGACGACCGGGCGTTCACCCCCGACCCCCGGCCGCTCGCCGGCCCCGACCACCCCGGCGCCGTTCACCCGCTGGTGGAGGCCCCGCCCACCAGCCGGGCCCCGGCGGCCGACACCCCTCCGCCGCTGCCCCGCCGGAGCCACCGGCGCGACCGTGCGAACCGACCCGCCCAGCACGCCGCTCCCCCACCCGCGCCCGAGCCGCCGTACCGCTCGGCCCGGGACGCCCAGGCGTTCATGGCGATGTTCCAGGCCGGGACGGCCAGCGGCCGGTCGGCCGCCCGCACCCGGGCCCAGGGCCCGCCCGGCCCGCACTGAGCCGGCCCGGCCCGCACCGAGCCCGCTCCCGTCCCGCTCCCCCGACCTCCCCCCGACTTCCCCATCGCCCCGGAGAGTTCCATGACCACCACCCCCGATCTCGGCTGGCTGCTCGCCGACATCATCGCCGTCCCGCAGGTCCAGCACGCCGTCGTCGTCTCCAACGACGGTCTGGAGATCGGCCGCAGCGCCGACATCGCCCGGGAGGACGCCGAACGGCTCGCCGCCGCCTGCTCCGGGCTCCAGTCGCTGGCCCGCGGCGTCGCGACGGGCTTCGGCGGCCCCGGCAGCGCCACCCGCCAGATCATCATCGAGTACGGCGGCGGCTACCTGTTCGTCGTCGCCGCCGGGGCCGGCGCCCACCTGGCCGTGGTGACCAGCGAGGCGGTCGACGCCGGGCTGGTCGCGTACCAGATGCAGGTCCTGGTCGAGCGGATCGGCACCCACCTCACCAGCCCGCCGCGCGTCGACCACGCGGCGGGGGGGCACCGGTGAACGGGCCGGTCCGGCCCTACGTCATCACCGGTGGGCGCAGCCGCCCCACCCGCGCCGACCTGGCGATCGAGAGCCTGGTCAGCGCGTTATCAGATCCCCCGGCACTGCCCGAGCACGTCCTGCTCAACCGGGAGCACCGGCGCATCCTCGGGCTCTGCCACAGCCTGCTGTCCGTCGCCGAGGTGGCGGCCCACCTGGGGCTGCCGCTCGGCGTCGTCAAGGTGCTGG
This sequence comes from Kitasatospora sp. NPDC059160, assembly GCF_042755465.1. Lineage (NCBI taxonomy): Bacteria > Bacillati > Actinomycetota > Actinomycetes > Kitasatosporales > Streptomycetaceae > Kitasatospora > Kitasatospora sp. NPDC059160. The sequence goes on from NZ_JBHZCN010000171.1 coordinate 10,007, forward strand.
TCGGCGACCTCTGGGACCTCGGCGCCGTGCAGGTGCTCCCGCCCGTCCCGCAGGCCGAACGCCTGCCCACAACCCTCCTGGAAGAGGTGCTCGTTGGCCTCCGCCAACTCCGCTGAAGCCCCCGCCGACGTGCCGGCCGGACCGCAGTACCTGCCGTCCTCGGTGCAGGGCGCGGTGAAGATCCTGGTCACCGGCCCGTTCGGGGTCGGCAAGACGACCCTGGTCGGCTCGCTCAGCGAGATCACCCCGCTGCGCACCGAGGAGACCATGACCGCCGCCAGCAGCGGCGTGGACGACCTCACCGGGCGCAGCGGCAAGACCACCACCACGGTCGCGCTGGACTTCGGCCGGATCACGCTCAACTCCCGGCTCGCGCTGTACCTGTTCGGCACGCCCGGGCAGCAGCGCTTCTGGCCGCTGTGGGACGACCTGTCGCGCGGCGCGCTCGGCGCCATCGCGATGGTCGACCTGCGCCGGCCGGACGAGAGCTTCGACGTCCTCGGCCGGCTGGAGGAGCAGCACATCCCCTTCGCGGTGGCCGTCAACACCTTCCCGGACACGCCGAGTTACCCGGAGGAGGAGCTGCGCTCCGCGCTGGACCTGCTGCCGGAGGTGCCGATCCTGTACTGCGACGCCCGGGACCGGCGGGCCTCCTACGACCTGCTGATCGACTTCGTCGACCACCTGCACCGCAGCTCGCTGCTGGAGCTCCAGCCGTGACCGCCCCCGAGCCCCCGCGGCCCTCCGGCTGCCCGGTCGCGCACGGCACCGGCGGGCCCCACGGCGCCGGCGGCCCGTACGGCACCGGCGGTCCGTACGGGACCGGAGCTCCGTACGGCGCCCCGCCCGGTGGCGGGCTGCCGGTCGGCGTCCCGCTCACCCCGCTGTACGGGCAGGCCGTCGCCGACGACCCGCACGGCCTGTACGCCCGGCTGCGCGAGCGCTACGGCCCGGTCGCGCCGATCGAGCTGGAGCCCGGGGTGGAGGCCTGGCTCGTCCTCGGCTACGCCGAACTGCTCGAACTCACACGCAACGAGGCGCTGTTCTCCAAGGACTCGCGGCAGTGGCGGGTGCCCGCCGAGGGCCGGCTGGCCGCCGACTCCCGGCTGCAGCCGATGACCGCCTGGCGGCCCACCCTGCTCAACCTGGACGGCGCCGAGCACCAGCGGCTGCGTGCCGCCGTCTCGGACACCCTGGCCCAGATCGACCACCGGCAGCTGCGCGAGACCACCGAGGCCGCCGCCAACGGCCTGATCGACAGCTGGGGCCCGGACGGCACCGCCGACCTGATCGGCCAGTACGCCCGCGCCCTGCCGCTGCTGGTCTCCACCCAGCTGGTCGGCCTGCCCACCGGCAGCGGACCCCGGATGATCGAGCTGATCAGCCACTTCGTCGACAGCGGGCCCGAATCGGTGCGCGCCGCCGGGGAGTTCCAGAACACCCTGGTCGAACTGGTCCGGCAGCGCCGCACCGCCCCCAGCGCCGACCTCACCTCCTGGCTGCTCGCCCACCCGGCCGCGCTGACCGACGAGGAGGCGGTGCACCACCTGGTGGTGATGATGGTCGCTGGCAACGAGACCTGCATCAACTGGATCGGCAACACCCTGCGGCTGCTGCTCACCGACCGCCGCTTCCGGGCCACCCTGACCGGCGGGCGGCTGACCGTCTCCGACGCGCTGGAGGAGGTGCTCTGGCGCGACCCGCCGACCCAGAACTTCCCCGGCCGCTGGGCCACCGGCGACACCGTCCTCGGCGGCCAGTACGTCAACAAGGGCGACATGCTGGTGCTCGGCCTGGCCGCGGCCAACGCCGACCCGGCCGCCCAGGGCACCTCCTCGGCCGCCCAGGGCTCGCTCGGCGGCAACCGGGCCCACCTCGCCTGGGGCGCGGGCCGGCACGTCTGTCCGGCCCAGCACCCGGCCCGGATCATCGTCGAGACCGCGATCGAGACCCTGCTGCACCGCCTTCCCGACCTCCAACTTGCCGTACCCGCAGGCGAGTTGACCTGGCGTCCGTCTCCGTGGTCACGGGCCCTGGTCGCCCTCCCGGTGCTCTACAGCGCCTTCACCCCGCCCCGCCCGCCAGCCCCCGAAAGGCCCGCATGGACACCGCCGACGACCCCCGCGGCCCCCGCCCCGAGCCCGTCCGACCCGAGCCCGTCCGGCTCGACCCCTTCGGACGCGACCAGCACGGCGAGAACGCCCGGCTCCGGGCAGCCGGCCCGGCCGTCCTGGTGGAGCTCCCTGGCGGGGTGGTGGTCTGGGCGGTAACCCACCACGACACCCTCCAGGCGCTGCTGGCCGACCCCCGGGTCGGCAAGAACCCCCAGCTGTGGACCCTCTTCCGGGAGGGCCGGCTGCCGTACGGCTGGCCGCTGCTCAACTTCGTCACGGTGCCCGGCATGATCACCGCCGACGGCGAGGACCACAAGCGGCTGCGCGGGCTGGTCAGCCAGGCCTTCACCCCGCGCCGAACAGCCGCGCTGGCCCCCGCGATCGAGGCCCGGACCGTCGCGCTGCTCGACGGGATCGCCGCGCTGGAGGGCGAGTTCGACCTGCGCGAGCACTTCGCCTACCCGCTGCCGATGCAGGTGATCGGCGAACTCCTCGGTCTCGCGGCGGAACAGCAGGACGAACTGCACCACCTCTCCGACACCCTGGTCTCCAGCTCGGCCACCCCCGAGGCGGCTG
>NZ_JBHZCN010000172.1:0-12285 GCF_042755465.1 Kitasatospora sp. NPDC059160
GGGCTGGGGTGTGGGGGTGGGCTTTCGGGAGGGTGGGTGGGTCCGGGGGCGGTTCCGGGGGTGGGTGGGTGGGTGGGTGGGTGGGTGGGTGGGTGGGTGCGGGGTGGGGTCAGGGGAGGAGGCGGAGGTCGGTGGGGGGGTGGGTGGCGGTCTGGTGGCGGAGGAGGTGGGGGCCGAGCCGGAGGGTGAGGTCGAGTTGTTCGCCGGGGCGGGTGAGGGTGGCGGTGAGGTGGTCGGCGAAGGTGTCGAGCTGGTCGGGGGTGATCTGGCGGCCGGTGTAGCGGGTGGTGCGCTGGGTGGGGGTTCCGGTGCCCCAGCAGAGGGTCAGGTCGATGTCTGCGGGTTCCGGGGCGAGCAGGGTGCGGGCGGCCGTCCAGTAGTCGTCGGCGCCGGGGGAGTCGATGCCGAAGGCGGCCTCGATCAGGCCGTGGGGGCGGAGCAGGCAGTGGTCGTAGCGGTGCTCGGCGGCCCGGCCGGGGAGGTCGGCGGGGTCGGTGGAGATGCGGACCCGCATGGTGCTGCGGCCGTCCGGGGCGGTGGCCTCGCCCCAGGGGCCGCCGTCCGCCCCGTACCGGAGGCCGAGCAGGGCGGCCAGTTCGCCGGTGGTGGGGGCGAGGCCGTCGGGCCAGCGCAGGTGGAGGTCGGCGTCGACGGACACGGGGTGCTCCTGGGCTGCCGGGCGGGGCGGGGTGCTCGGATGCTACGGGTGCGGAAGATCGGCCTGCCAGCGGATTTCGCCGTCCACGGTGTGCGGGGTGGGGTGCAGGCCGAGGGTGCGGGCGATGCGGGCGGAGGCGTGGTGGTCGGGGTGGACGTGGGCGACGGCGGTGGTGATGCCGGCGGCGGTGAGATGGGCGAGCAGGGTGCGGGCGGCCTCGGTGGCCAGGCCGCGGCCCTGCCAGGGGGTGCCGACCACCCAGGCGAGTTCGGCCTCGGCGGCCGCGGGGTGGACGGTGGCCTGGACGTAGCCGGTCAGGGCGTCGTCGGTGCGGAGACGGAGGACCCAGTTGCCCCAGATCTCGGCCGGGTCCGGGGAGCCGGCGGCGAGCCGGGTGCAGCGGGCGCGCCACTGGGCGGGGGTGGCCGGGCTGCCGCCGGTGAAGGTGTGCAGGGCCGGGTCGGCGAGGGCGGCGGCGAGGTCGTCGGCGTGCTCGGGGGCGAGGGGGAGGAGGTCGAGGCGCTCGCTGTGGAGGGTGGTGATCAGCATGGCGGTATTCAAGCGGGTGGGGGTGGCGGCCTCGGCGCGGCGTCCTTTCCGGTGGGCGCGGGGGAGGGTCGAATGGGTGGTTCGAGTCGGACGACGGAGGAGGCCCACGTGCGGTACCTGGTCAGGGAGAAGCTGTTCGCGGTCGGCGACGACTACTGGATCGAGGACGACCGGGGGCACAAGGCCTACCTGGTGGACGGCAAGGTGCTGCGGCTGCGGCACACCTTCGAGCTCAAGGACGCGCACGGGCACGTGGTCGCGGTGGTGAAGGAGAAGATGCTCACCGTCCGGGACGCGATGAAGATCGAGGACGCCGAGGGCGAGGTCGTCGCGACCGTCAGGGAGAAGCTGTTCACGCCGTTCCGGGACAAGTACCTGGTGGAGCTGGCCGGCGGTGGTGAGCTCAGGATCCACGGTGACCTGGTCGACAAGGACTACCGGGTCGAGAACCAGCACGGGGACCGGCTGGCCCGGATCTCCCGCAAGTGGTTCCGGGTCCGCGACACCTACGGGGTGGAGGTCGCCGACGGGGCGGACACCGGGCTGCTGCTCGCGATCGCGGCCTGCGTCGACCACCTGGTGGCGGAGGAGCACTGAGTCAGCGGTTCAGGACGTGGTCCCGGCCCCAGGCGCCCAGCGGGGCCAGGGCCGCGTTCAGCTGCCGCCCGGCGTCGGTCAGCGCGTACTCGACCCGGGGCGGCACCTCGTCGTAGGCCTCCCGGCGCACGATGCCGTCCGCCTCCAGTTCGCGCAGGTGGGCGGCCAGCACCTTCTCGGTGATCCCCGGCACCAGCCGGCGCAGCTCGCCGAAGCGGCAGTGCGGGCGCTCGCCGAGGGCCCAGAGGATCAGTACCTTCCACTTGCCGCCGATCACGTCCATCGCGGCGTCGATCCCGCAGACGTGCGCCCCCGGCCTCGGCACGGTCGCCATGCCCACCCCTTCCGACCTCGTCGCTCACCCCAGGGTAACCACCCACTCCGAAGTGCGTACTTGATCACGGGTGGGGCCGGGACGAGGCTGATCGGCATGGCACAGAAGACAGTTGAGACCTCACCCGAGACCCACGTCACCCTGCTCGGCCTCGGCGCGATGGGCACCGCGCTGGCCCGCGCCTGGCTCGCCGCCGGGCACCCGCTCACCGTCTGGAACCGCACCGCCGCCCGCGCCGAACCGCTCGCCGCCGAGGGCGCGGTGGTGGCGGCCACCGTCGGTGAGGCCGTCGCGGCCGGGCGGCTGGTGGTGGTCTGCCTGCTCGACGACGACTCGGTGGAGCGGGCGTTGGAGGGGGTGGAGCTGGCCGGGAAGGACCTGGTCGACCTGGTCACCAGCACCCCGGGGCAGGCCCGCGCCCGGGCGGCCTGGGCCGAGGCGCGTGGCGCCCGCTACCTGGACGGCGGGATCATGGCCGTGCCGCCGATGATCGGCGTACCGGCGGCCGGGGCGTACGTCTTCTACAGCGGTTCGGCGGCGGTCTTCGAGGAGCACCGGGAGGCGTTGGGCGTGCCGGCGGGGGCCCGGTACGTGGGCGCGGACGCCGGGTACGCGGCGCTGCACGACGTGGCGCTGCTCAGCGCGATGTACGGGATGTTCGCCGGGGTCGCCCACGCCTTCGCGCTGGTCCGGGGCGAGGCGGTGGCGCCGGGTGACCTCGCGCCGCTGCTGCGGGACTGGCTCACCGCGATGGCCGGATCGGTCGAACGGACGGCGGCGCAGCTGGAGAGCGGGGACCTCACCACCGGCGTGGTCTCCAACCTGGCGATGCAGGTCGCGGGCCGGGGGACGCTGCTGCGCACCGCCGAGGAACAGGGGGTGAGCGTCGAACTGCTGGCCCCGTACTTCCGGTTGATGGAACACCGGTTGGCGCTCGGCAGCGGCGCCGAGGACCTCACCGGGGTGGTCGACCTGCTGCGGCGGTGAGGGCCGGCCGGTAACGTACCGGCATGGCTGACCTTGAAGAACGCGCCAATGTCGTCGCGTCCGGACCTCGGCAGACCGGTGCGGGGGTGGGCGTCCGACGGCGCCGCGCCGCCGATCTCGCCGACTGCGTACGGGCCCTGGGCGACGTCCACACCATCGACGGCTACCCCGCCGAGTGGCCCGAGCGGCCCGCCGCCTGGCTCAGCCCGGACGGCCTGCTGGCCGCCTGGGTCGCCGAGGCGGACGGCCGGATCGTCGGCCACGTCGGCCTGGTCCGCTGCGGCCCCGGCGACCTCGCCCCCGGGCTGTGGAGCCTGCGCACCGGCGGCAGACCGGAACTCACCGCCCTGATCGGCCGCCTGTACGTCGCCCCGGCCGCCCGCGGCCGCGGGGCCGGCACCGGGCTGCTCGCCCACGCCGTGGTGCACGCCCGGACCCTCGGCCTGCACCCCGTGCTCGACGTGCTCGCCACCGACACCGCCGCCCTGGCCCTCTACCGGCGCCTCGGCTGGACCCTGCTCGGCAGCGGCGAACAGCGCTGGGCCTCCGGCCGCACGGTCGACGTGCACTGCTTCGCCGCGCCGCGGGGGTAGCGCGCGGGTGGCTCCGGCGGCCCGGCGCCCGGGCCGCCGGACGTCAGAGCGGAACGACCTGGACGCCCGCTTCCAGGCCGATGAAGTCGGCGGCGTTCCGGGTGTAGAGCGGCAGGCCGTGGGCGGCCGCCGTCGCCGCGATCATCAGAGCCATGCGGCGGGGCCGGGGATCACGCTTGGCCTGGATGGTGAGCGCCGTCAGTGTGCCGAACCTCCGGGCTGCCTCGCGGTCGAACGGGAGCGCGGTGAACTCCGCCTCCACGTCCGCGAGCCGCTGTGCCCTGGCCAGCACCTGCACGGGATCCTTGGCCATCGCGACGCCCTGGGCGAGTTCGGCCAGCACGATGGATGCCACCGCGGCCTCGACCGGCAGGAGCCGTGGGTCGATCCGCGGCAGGTCGATCACGACGCAGGTGTCGAGCAGTCCGCGTTGGTGTCGCCCGGTCACGCCTGCTCCCACGGGTCGTCGCCGCCGACCCGGTCCTCGTCACCGTAGAAGGCATCGGCTTCGGCACGCATCTCCGCTGCGTCGATCACGGGTGCGTTCTGCCACTTCCGCTGGAGCTCTTCGACGGGGACGAACCGGCGGCGACTGCTGATCGGCCGGACCTCGGCGATCTCGGTGCCGTTCCGGGTGATGTGGTAGATCTCTCCGGCTTCGACGTCGTCGAGCACGGCCTTGGACCGCGCCGCGAGCTCGCGCTGCGTGATGGTCTTCATGGAGCCATTGTATCGCGCTGTAATGCGCCGTGTAGCAGTTTGCGTGGAGCCCCGGGCCGGTCGGGATGCGGGGCGGTCCGGGGCTCCACGAGGGCGGCGGGTCAGGGACGCGGGGATCCCCCGGTGGGGGGAGGGGGATGGTCACGCCGGGGGAGGCCGGGGCCGGGGCGGGCGGGTGAGCCTGGGGCCATGATGATCGGGGAGTGGGTGCGGGACGGTCGGGCGGTGGCCAGCTGGGGCCTCGGGTACGCGGGGTTCGGGGCGGGCTGCGGGTTGGGCGGGACGGCGCTGTGGGGGGCCGGCTGGGTCGGGTGGGCGGTCGCCGGGGTCGGGGCGGTGGCGGTCGGGGCCGGGTGGGCGGCGGCCCGGGGGCGGCCGGGGCGGGGGCTGACCCGGGGGGTGTGGCTGCTGTGCGGGTTGGCCGCGGTGGCGTCCTGGAGCCTGCTGATGGACGTGGTGACGCTGCTGTTCGGGCAGGGCGTGGACAGCGTCCCGGACGCGGTGCACAAGGTGCTGGCCGCGGCCGGGGCGCTGCTGCTGGCGGGCACCGCGCGGGCCCGGGGGCCGGTCGCGGCGCGGACGGCCTTCCGGGCGGCGCCCTCGGCGGCCCCGGCCACCGTCCAACTCGCGGCCTGGGCGGGGACCTTGGCCTTCGTGCCGTATGTGGTGATGAAGCTGGTCTGGGCCTTCGGCGGCAGCTTCGCGGGGATCAGCGGCGACCGGATGTACGCCGACTACGTGCGCAACGGCTCCTCCGGGATCTGGCTGGCCCTGGAGCGCCGGGGGCTGGACGGCACCGTGCTGCTGGCGGCGCTCGGGGTGTTCCTGCTGTGGGGGCTGGTGCGGCCGTGGGGGCAGGTGTTCCCGCGCTGGACCCTGCCGCTGCGCGGCCGGCCCGTACCGCGCTGGCTGCCGCTCGCCCCGGCGCTGATCGGCGCGGTCACGCTGGCGCCGTACGGGCTGCTCGGGATCGGCTACCTGTCGCTGTGCGCCGCCGGGGTGACCGGGATGCGGGTGGGCGCGCTGGGGACGCCGGAGCAGGCGATGCAGATCGGGTGGGTCGGGATGGGCGCCTTCGCCGGGTACGGGGTGGCGCTGGCGGTGGCCACCCGCTCGTACTGGCGGCGGACCGGACCGGGGCGTGAGCGGGGGCGGGGGCGGGGAGGGCAGGGAAGTGTTTGCTGAGGCGGCAACAAAGCTTGCCGATACGGGATGGTCGGTCGCAGCCTGGCGGTGGAGGTGAGCGACGATGACCGAGAAGACGACGACCGGGAAGAACGGCGCGAACGGCACGGCGGAGGGCTACGACGCGGTGGTGGTCGGCGCCGGTGCGGCGGGACTGAACGCCGCCCTGGTGCTGGGCCGGGCCCGGCGCCGGGTCGCGGTGGTGGACGCGGGTGAACCGCGCAACGCCCCCGCCGCCCACATGCACGGCTTCCTCAGCCGGGAGGGCATGCCCCCGGCCGCGCTGCTCGCGGTCGGCCGCGAGGAGGTCGCCCGGTACGGGGTGCACCTGATCGACGGCCGGGTCGAACACGTCGAGCGGGCCGGACCGGCCGAACCCGGCTTTGTGGTCCGGCTGGCCGGCGGGCCGGTGCTGCACGCGCGCCGGCTCGTCGTCGCCACCGGGCTGCGGGACGGCCTGCCCGACCTGCCCGGCCTCGCCGAACGCTGGGGCCGGGACGTCCTGCACTGCCCGTACTGCCACGGCTGGGAGGTCCGCGACCGCCCGCTCGGGGTGCTCGGCACCGGCCCGGGGGCCGTCAACCAGGCGCTGCTGCTGCGGCAGTGGTCGGACGACGTGGTGCTGCTCGCCCACACCCTGGAGCCCACCGCCGCCGAGCGGGAACGGCTCGCGGCGCGCGGCGTCCGGGTCGTCGAGGGCCGGATCGTCCGGGTGGTCGCCGACGACGGGCGGCTGCGCGGCGTCGAACTCGACACCGGGCGGGTGGTCACCCGGGAGGCCGTCTTCGTCGCCCCCCGGCCGGTGCCCCGGGACGCGCTGCTCCTCGGACTGGACTGCGCCCGGGACGACGACGGCTGGGTCACCACCGACCGGACCGGCCGCACCAGCGTCCCCGGCGTCTGGGCCGTCGGCAACGTCGCCGACCCGCGCGCCCAGGTGGTCGTCGCCGCCGGGGCGGGCGCGGCCGCCGCCTTCGCCCTCGACCACGACCTGGTGGACGAGGAGATCGGACGGGCGGTCGCCCTGTGCCGCGCGTCCGGGCCGGCCCTGCCGGTCTGAGCGGGGAAGCTACCAGCGACCGACCGACCGACCCACGCACCCAGCCACGCACCCACGCACCCACCACCGGAGAGGCACCACCATGTCCGCACACCAGCACGGTCAGCACCAGCACGGGCACCAGCACCAGCACGGCCCCGGGCAGGTCCCGGCCGCCGACCTCGACTGGGACGCGCTCGCGGCACACCTGGAGCGGGAGGCCGAGCTGCGGGCCGACGCCGTCACCGCGGCCGGGCAGTGGCTGTCCGGCCTCGCCGGGGACGGCACGGTCCGCCGGGTCCTCGACGTCGGCGCCGGGCCCGGGGTGATCGCCCAGCAGCTCGCCGCGGTCCTCCCGGCCGCCGAGGTGGTCGCCGTCGACCGGTCGGCCGCCCTGCTGGAGCGCGCCCGGACCCGCTCCGGCGGCCAGCTCGGCATCCAACAGGCCGACCTACCCGCCGAGTTCGACAAGCTCGGCGAGGCCGACCTGATCTGGTCCGGCAACGCGATCCACCACCTCGGCGACCAGCAGGCCGCGCTCACCGCGCTGGCCGGCCGGCTGCGCCCCGGCGGCCTGCTCGCCGTCGCGGAGAGCGGCCTGCCGCCGCGCTTCCTGCCCCGCGACTTCGGCCTCGGCCGGCCCGGCTTCCAGGCCCGGCTGGACGCCGCCCACGAGGACGGCTTCGCCGCCATGCGGGCCGAACTGCCCGACGCCACCGAGGAGGTCGAGGACTGGCCGGCCATGCTCCGGCGGGCCGGACTGGAGCCCAGCGGCACCCGGACCTTCCTGGTCGACCACCCGGCACCGCTGGCCCGCCCGGTCCGCGAGTACCTGCACACCCAACTGGTCCGGCGCCACGACCAGTTGGCCGAGGCGATCGACCCGCGGGACCGGGCGACCCTGGAGGCGCTGATCGACGAGGACGCGCCGACCGGGATCCTGCGGCGGCCGGACGCGTTCTACCTGTCGGCGATGACGGTGCACACCGGGCGCCGGGCCTGAGGGGGTCGCCGCGCCCTGCCGGGGTGGCTCAGGGAGCGACCTGGAGGAAGGCCAGGACGGCCAGCACCCGGCGGTGGTCCTCCTCGGAGGGCGGCAGGTCGAGCTTGAGGAAGATGTTCGCGGTGTGCTTCTTCACGGCCCGCTCGGTGATCACCATCCGCTCGGCGATGGCCCCGTTCGAGCGCCCCTCCGCCATGAGCTCCAGGACTTCGCGCTCACGCGGCGTCAGGCGCTCCAGCGGCTTGCTGCGGCCGGTGTTGTTGACCAGCATCGCGATCACCTGCGGGTCCAGCGCGGTGCCGCCCGCCGCCACCCGGTGGACCGTCGCCACGAACTCGTCGGGGTCGAAGACCCGGTCCTTGAGCAGGTAGCCGATCGCGCCGGTGCCGTCGGCGAGCAACTCCTTGGCGTAGAGCTGCTCCACGTACTGGGAAAGCACGAGCACCGGCAGACCGGGGATCTGCCGGCGCGCTTCCAGAGCCGCCTGCAGGCCCTCGTCGGTGAACGTCGGGGGCAGTCGTACGTCGACGACTGCCACGTCCGGCCGTTCGGTGAGGAGGGCCTGCAACAGGTCCGGTCCGGTGTCCACCGCGGCCACGACCTCGAAGTCGTAGGCCTGCAGCATCCGGACCAGGCCGTCCCTCAGGAGGAAGAGGTCCTCCGCGAGTACAACTCGCACGGCAGCTCCATCGTCAGGGTCGTGGGGCCGCCGAGCGGGCTGCGGACGGCCAGGACTCCGTCGAAGGTAGCAAGTCGGCGCTCCAGGCCGCGCAGGCCGGTGCCGCGGGAGGGGTCGGCGCCGCCGGTGCCGTCGTCCGTGATCTGGGCCTTCAGGGTCCCGTTCTCGTACCAGAGTTGGACGTCGACGTGGCTCGCGCCGGAGTGCTTGGCGGCGTTGGTGAGCGCCTCGGAGACGGCGAAGTAGACGGCGGACTCGACCGGGGCCTCGGGGCGGCCGGGCAGTTCGGCGGAGACCGTCACGTTCAGCGGGCTGTCCATGCCCAGGGCCCGGACGGCGTCGGCCAGGCCGCGGTCGGCCAGCACCGGCGGGTGGATGCCGCGGACCAGGTCGCGCAGCTCGTTCAGGGCGGAGGCGGAGGCCTGGCGGGTCTCGGCGAGCAGCTGCTTGGCGGCCTCCGGGTCACGCTCGACCAGCCGCTCGGCGACGCCCAGGTTCATGCCCATGGCCACCAGCCGGGCCTGCGCACCGTCGTGCAGGTCGCGCTCGATCCGGCGCAGTTCGGCGGCCTGGGTGGTCAGCGCGTCGCGCCGGGTCTCGGTGAGGTGGGCGACCTTGCGCTCGGCGGCCAGCGCCTCGGCCCGGGCGGTCGGGCCCAGCAGCGCCTTGGCGAGCGCGGTGTGGCCGCGCAGCGCGGCGGGGGCGATCGCCAGGCCGGCCAGCATCACCGGGACGCCGAACAGGGCGGCGGTGCCGGCGGCACCCGAGTCGGTGACGTGGATCCACAGGTACCAGGTGTTGCCGCCGTTGTCGGCGATCGACTGCCAGACCTGCGGCAGCACCAGGCCGAAGGCGCCGTAGGCGACCACCAGGAGCGGGAACAGCGCCACCGTGAAGCCGACCACCGGGTCGACCACCAGCCAGAGCAGGTCGCGCCAGGTGGCCTGGTCCGCCAGCATCGCCTGGCAGCGCTTCCAGGCCCCCTGGAGGCCGGGTGCGGCCTCCGGCAGCGGCTGGTAGGGGTCACGGATCTCGACGCCGTTCCAGCGGGCGGCGAGCCGGCGCCGCAGGCCGGCCAGGCCGCGGACCGCGAGGAGCGTGGGCGGCACCAGCAGCGCGCCGACCGCGAGGCCCATCAGCGAGGCGGTGACCGAGGCGGCGGTGAGCAGCAGCAGCTGCGGCACGGCGAACGCGGCCAGCGCGGGGCCCCGCAGCAGGGACCGGACGGCGTTGCCCAGCATGCCGAGCGGGTTGCGCCGGCTGCGGCCGCCCGTGGTGTCGGTGTTCTGCACGTTGTTCACAACTCCCGTGGTGATGCTGCTGGTCATGACCGCTCGGCCCTTTCCGTGACGGCCTCGCGGCCGGTATCCCTACCCGTTGCTTGCTGACGACATCCAGACTGCCGTCCGCCGCCGTTCCGATCACTGGGCCCTGGACCCCTGTTGGTGGTACCTGGGTACACCCCCCGATCGACGCCCAGAGGCCATGTCCCGGAAACGGTGCCCGGCCTAGTGTTGCGGGTGTCGGGGAGCGACCCGCCGCAAGGGCGCCGGAGCTTCCGTAAATCACTTGTATCGAACGGGAGTTCATCATGAGCGCGCGACGTGGCGAGGCGAACCGGCCGCTGGCCCGGCGGGGTTGGGTGCGACTGGTCCTGGTGCTCGCGGCGATCGGCCTGTTCCTGTACGGGCTCACGCCGGACCGGGCCCACGCGGCCACCGCGACGGCGGGCAGCGGGAGTTCGGCGGCGGCCAGCGGCTCGGCACCACCCGACCCCGGATCGGTGAAACGGCTCTTCGACGAGATCGTGCCGAAGCTGCTCGCCGAGCACCGGATCCCCGGCGCGGCGGTCAGCGTGGTGGCCGGCGGCCGGCAGGTCTTCGCCGGCGGCTACGGCGTCTCCGACGTGCCCGGGCACAAGGCCGTCGACCCCGACCGGACCGCGTTCTTCACGGGCTCCGACGCCAAGGTGTTCACCGCCGTCGCCGTCCTCCAGCAGGTCCGGGCCGGGAAGTTGGACCTGCACGCGGACGTCAACACCTACCTGAGCACGTTCAAGGTCAGGGACAGCTACCCGGGACACCCGGTCACCGTCGAGAACCTGCTGACCCATACCGGCGGCTTCGACGACACCTTCATGGGGCTGGCCCAGGCCGGGCCGCAGCACGTCGGGAGCCTCGGCGACGCGCTGGCCGCCCACCAGCCGGACCGGGTCCGGGCGCCGGGGGTGGTCGCCGCGTACGACAACTACGGTGTCGCGCTGGCCGGTTACCTGGTCGAGGTGGTCTCCGGACAGCCCTTCGACCAGTACGTCGCGCAGCACGTGCTGCAGCCGCTCGGGATGGAGCGCACCACCTTCACCCAGCCCCACCCGGCCGCCGTCGACGCCGAACTCGCCCACGGCTACCGGCCCGAGGGCGACGGCCAGACCGAGACCGAGGGGCTGTACGGGCCGCTCACCCCGACCGGCGCGGCCGCCGTCACCACCGTCACCGACATGGGACGGCTGATGCTGGCCCTGCTGAACGGCGGCTCCCTGGAGGGCCGTCCGGTCCTGGACCGGGACGGCACCGCGCAGCTGCTCGCCCGGCACTTCGGGCCCGACCGGCGGATGCCCGGGATGGCCTACCTGCTCGAACAGCGCGACCGCAACGGGCAGCAGCTGCTGGTCAAGGACGGCGACGTGCCCGGCTTCCACAGCAACCTGGCGCTGCTGCCGGAGCGGGGGGTCGGACTGTACGTGACCGTCAACGGGGACGGCGAGGACTCCACCGGCGGGTGGGCGACCCAGCAGGTGCTCAACGCCTTCGTGGACCGGTTCTACCCGGCTCCGGCCGCTGCCGCCCCGGCGGTGGTGGGCGGGGACCTGGGGAAGTTCACCGGCGACTACCGGTCGACCCGGGTCAGCCAGTCCAACCTGACCAGGGCGTCGGCACTGATGGGGTCCGTGCACGTGGCGGCGCGGGGCGCGGAGCTCGTCGTGAGCGGGCCGGTCGTCCGGGACCCGCAGGCGGGCGAGACCCGGTGGCAGCAGGTGGAACCGGGGCTCTTCCAGCAGGTGGGCGGGAGCGCCCGGATCGCCTTCGAGCTGAACGGCGACGGGGACGTGGTCTCGATGCTGACGGACGGCGACCCGACCGTCGCGTACCAGCCGCTGGCCTGGTACCAGGCCCCGGAACTGCACCAGCGGGTGGCCCTCGGGAGCCTGGTGGTGCTGGGTCTCACGGTGATCGGGTGGCTGGTCGCCGCGGTGGTGCGGTCGGTGCGGGGCAAGGGGCGGGCCGGGGCGCCGGCGGCCCGGCTGCTGGGGTGGGTGACGGGACTGCTGCTGGTCGTGGCGACCGGGTGCTTCGCGCTGCTGACCTCGGACTCCAACGCCCTCAACCAGACGCTGTTCCTGGGGGATTCGCCGCTGCTGACGGTGGTGCCGGCGATGTACCTCGGGGCCCTGGGGCTGACCCTGCTGACGGTGCTCTGCGCGGTCCTCGCCTGGGTGCGGGGCTGGTGGGGGGTGTTCGGTCGGCTGCACTACACGGTGCTGGCCGTGGCGGCGGTGCTGTTCCTGGTGCTGGCCGGGGGCTACGACCTCATCGGGACCGGGCACGTGGCGGGCTCCTTGGATCTGATCGGGTGAGGCGGGGCGGGGCGGACGGAAGGGGACGGCCACGGCCCCCGGCGGCGACGCCGGGGGCCGTCGGGTGTCAGGCGACGATCTGCCAGGAGGTGGTGGGGACCGGCGGGCGGAGCGAGACGTCGTGCCAGCGGACGGTGCGGCGGGTGGGCGGGGTCGCGGCGGCCGCCGCGGCGGGGGGGGCGCGGGGCGGGAGCCGGGGGCCGGGGGGGGCGGCGCTGTCCGAGGGGGGGGGGTGCGGGTGGGGGGGGCGTCGGTCGGGGGCGGGCTGGGCGCGGGTGGCCTGTTCGTTGGCGGCGGCCAGCTGGAC
>NZ_JBHZCN010000173.1:0-12186 GCF_042755465.1 Kitasatospora sp. NPDC059160
GGCCGGAGTGACCGTCCTCCGGCCGGGCCGCACGGGTTCTCAGGGCCGCCAGTAGCCGAGGGCGTGAGTGCGCGGCTTGGGGACGTCGAGGTCGCGGCGGACGAAGCGGGCCAGGTCGCGGGTGGTGGCGGTGTCGCAGGCGATCCACACGTAGGCCTCGGCCGGGTCGCCGAGGAGGTCGGGCAGGGCGGTGCGGACCTGGGCCGCGAGGCGGGCCCCGGCGTTCTCGCGGGGGACGAACCGGAGGTCGTGGTGGTCGCGGCCGGTCCGGGCGAGCGGTAGGTGCTCGTCGCTGCCGTGCTGGGTCTCCAGCCAGACGGTGGCCGGCACCTCGGGCAGTGCGCGCAGCAGGGATCCGATCGCGGGGGCGGAGGCCCGGTCCCCGACGAGGAACATCCGGGCGGGCGTCGGGTCGGGGGCGGCGAACGCGGACCCCTGGACGGTGGCCTGGATGGTGTCGCCGACGCCCGCCGTGCTCGCCCAGCGGCTGGCCGGGCCGTCGTGGAGTGCGAAGTCGATCCCGAAGGCGCCCCCGGCGGGGTCCGGGTCGACCAGGGTGTACGCCCGCTGGTGCGGGCGCCCCGCGTCCGGGAACCAGAGCCGCACCCACATGGTGGGGTGCACGCCGGTGGACCCGAGCATGCCGCCGTCCGCGAAGTTCAGCCGCCGGCAGTGCGCGGTGACGTCCTCCGCCCCGGTGACGGTGAACTCGAAGTCCCGCCCCCGCATCATCCTGAGGGCCATGCCCTCCCAACCCCGCCCCATGGCACTCCCCACTCTACGAAGACAGTGAAAACGGTGAAACGGTGAACTGGACCGGCGGATCAGGCAGTTGAGGCCATGGCGGACCGCCGCGCCAGGGCGTCCGACATCCGCACCGTCGCGTACAGCGAGGCGGCCAACGCGAGGGTGAGCGCGGCGCCGCCGGCGAGGAGGGTGCCGGAGGAGACGGCCTTCGGGCTGCCGGCCTCGGTGCGGGCCGAACCGGAGATGAACGGCATCACGGCGAGCACCGCGACGCCGAGGGCGACCTCGCCCCAGACGACCTTGGGGAAGTGCCGGAGCGTCAGGTGCAGCAGTGGGCCGGTGTCGTCGGCGCCGCGGGCCCGGACGATCCGGGGCATCAGCCAGAGCTGGTTGAAGGCGCCCGCCGCGACCAGGGCGGCGACCAGGAGCACCTTGACGAGCAGGGCGACGCCGTAGCCGGTGGTCCAGAGCTGCGAGATGCCGCCGACGTGCTTCCAACTGAGCCACAGTCCGGAGACGGTGACCGCGCCGACGCAGACCATCGCGACGAGGCCGAAGCGCCGCCACACGTCCGCCCAGAGCAGCCCGGCGCCGTCGCCGAGGCGCCCGCGGGTGCCGGCGAGGGCGACGAGCAGGGCCAGGCCGCCGAGCCAGACGACACCGGAGACGATGTGGGCCTGGTCGAACACCAGGTTCAGCCACGCGTCCAGGCCGACGGGAGCGGTGGTCGGCACGGCGCCGACCAGGGTGACGGCGAGGGCGAGGGGCAGCGCGGCGAGGGCGATCCGGTCCACGTGGCGGCGGGCCGCCGGTACGGCGAGGGCGAGCAGCGTGGCAGCGGCCACGACCAGGACGGCGTTCTGCAGCAGGTACACGGTGCCCTGGGCGATCCAGGCGCCCTTGGCCGCGGGCGCCCGCAGGAAGTCCAGGATCCGGTCCGGGGCGAGCGCGTCGCCGAAGGGCATGCCCTTCCCGGCCCGGGCCACCCGGGCGGCGAGCTGGAAGTAGCCCGCGACCAGCAGGACGGCGCCGGTTCCGGCCAGGTAGCCGGCGGCCCTTCTTCGCAGCACCTCGGCGTCCTGGGTGCCCGTTTCCGGGGCCCGCAGGACCGGGCGCACGGTGGTCGCATAGGTGACGGTGGCTCCGACGGCCCCGCTCAGGCCGAGGAAGTAGCCGGCCTTGGTGAGGACCCGCCAGAGCTGGGGCATGGCGTATCCGGCCGTGGTCGCGGCCAGGGAAGCGGTGTGCATTAGGTGAGGCTAACCTAATTTCACCCTGCGGTCACCACACCGTCCCCCGCCACCCGCGGGAGCCGCCCGCACACCCGGCCACCCCGCTCAGCCCAGGAGCTTCGCCACCACCCGGTCGAGCGCCCGGAGGTCCTCCGGCGGCAGGGCGAGCAGGGCGTCCGGCGGGGTGGTGAGGATGCCGGTGGCCAGCGCGGCCTTGGCCTCGCCCTCCTCGGTGAGGTGGACCAGCTTGGAACGCCGGTCGGCAGGGTTGGTGATGCGCTCGGCGAGGCCGCGCCGCACCAGGTCGTCCACGATCACGGTGGTGTACGGCGGATCGGCGGTCAGCCGTTCGGCCAGTTCCCGCAGGGTGATCGGGCCGCCGGCGAGGCGGCGCAGCGCCCGGACCCGGCCGAAGCTCATCCCGAGGGCCTCGGCGACGGCCTTGCGACGGTTGTAGCGCTCCAGGACGAGCGCGTTCATCCCCTGCCAGACCCGGCCCGCGGTCCCGGGATCGACCCGGCCCGCGGTCCCGGGATCGACCCGGCCCGCGGTCCCGGGATCGACCCCGCCCGCCGTCCCGGGGTCGACCCCGCCCGCCTCCGGGTGTCCGCCGGTGTCACTGCGCCCCATCAGGCGTCCACCTTCTCCTTCGCCGTCCTGCTCTCCTCGCCGGCCTCCTCGCCGGCCTCCTCGGCGGCGAGCCGCGCCGCCGTGCGCTCGGCCGTCGCCCGGGCCCAGCGGCCGGAAGTGAGCGTACCGGCGACCAGCACGACGGCACCGCAGCCGGCGATGATCCACCACGCCGTCCGCGCCGTCCCGGTGAAGGCCGCGGGGTCGGAGTGCGCCGCGCCCGCCATCAGGGCGCCGATCACGGCCACGCCCAGCGACTGGCCGACCTGTCGGCTGGTGGAGGCGACGGCCGCCGCCACCCCGGCCTGGGCGCGGGGCATCCCGGACACGGCGGTGTTGGTGATGGGCGCGTTGACCAGGCCGAATCCGATGCCGAACAACAGGAAGGCGAGCACCAGCAGACCGGTCGACAGGTGCTCGGAGTAGCTGACCGCCTGGATCACGGCGCTCGCACTCAGGGCCGCCCCCGCCAGCAGCAGCGGCGTCCGTGGGCCTCGTGCGGCCACCATCCGGCCGGACAGCGGGCCGGTCACCAGGGCCATGACGGCCATCGGGAGCATGTACAGCCCGGCGTGCAGCGGCTCCAGCCCGCGGATGTCCTGGAGGTAGAGGGAGCTGACGAACAGGAAGCCGCCGAGACCGGCGAAGGCGGCGACCGCGATCACGGTGGCGCCCGCGAACGGCGCGGAGCGGAAGAACCGGAGGTCGATGAGCGGGTCGGTGCGCCGGGGCTCGTACCGGAGCAGGCCCAGCAGTGCGGCCAGCGCCGCCGCCGTGCAGCCGAGCACCACGGGCGAGGACCAGCCGCGCTGCGGCGACTCGATGATCGCGTACGTGATCCCGGCGAGCAGCACGACGACCAGGGTCTGGCCGACCGGGTCCACCCGGCGGGCCCGGGCCGCCCGCGACTCCGGGACGTAGCGGCCCGTCAGGACGAAGGCGGCGAGGGCGATCGGGACGTTGATCCAGAAGATCGCCCGCCAGCCGGCCGACTCCACCAGCGCCCCGCCGAGGATCGGCCCGGCGGCCATGCTGATGCCCACGACGCCGCCCCACACGCCTATCGCGCGGGCCCGCTGGCGGGAGTCGGTGAAGGTGTTGCTGATGATCGACATGGCGACGGGGTTGAGCATCGAGCCGCCGACCGCCTGGAGCATGCGCGCCACGATCAGCCAGCCGAGCCCGGGGGCCAGGCTGCACAGCAGGGAGGCCGCGCCGAACACCACCAGCCCGATCCGGAACACCCGGCGCCGCCCGATCCGGTCGGCGGTCGATCCGGAGAGCATCAGCAGGCTCGCCAGGACCAGGGTGTAGGCGTCGACCGTCCACTGCAGCCCGGACACCGAGGTGTGCAGGTCGCTCCGGACGGCGGGCAGGGCCACGTTCAGGATGGTGACGTCGAGGCTGACCATCAGCAGGCTCATGCAGCAGATGGCCAGCACGAGCCAGGGCCGCGGACGGGCGGCGTCGGGCATGGGAACACTCCCCGGTTAATTGTGTTGGTGTAATCATTGTGCTCACACAACTAACCCGGAGGCAACTTCCCCGAGGAGCGACACCCTGGACCGGCACCCCGGACCGGCACCCGAGCCCAACTCCCGGGCGGGCAAGTCGGGATACGGTCTCCTCCTGCGCCCCGACTCCCGATATAACGGGGACGAAGGGGATCGAGGAGGTTGCAGCATGCAGGCGAGGAAGCAACACGAGAAGGCCGGGCACGCCCCGCGCGACCCGAGCCCGGCCCGCCGGGCCGGCGCACGAGTGGGGCCGGGGGCCGGGGCCGTGTCCCCGCAGGCCGCCGTGGACCTCCAGCGCACCGTCGGCAACGCGGCGACGGGCCGTGCGCTCCAGCGGGTCCCGGGCGGCCACCGCCCGGTGGTGCAGCGGATGCTGGACGAGAACAACGTCGAAACCGCGTGCGCGGCGGGCTCATTCGACGGGCAGACCGTCACCCTCGGCAAGCGGTCGGCCGACCTGCGGAAGATCGTGTGGCAGGACCACCTGGACGCCATCTCGGCGATCTGCAAGAAGCACCACTACACCATCGCGATCCGGGAGACCGGCGAGTACTCGATCCGGCGGATCGCGGAGGGCGCCAAGGCCAAGCCGCACACCATCCTGGAGAAGTCGATCAAGCCCGCCTCCGTCGACAAGAAGTACGGCACTGGCCCGGGGCAGGTCGCGGGCGACCCGGCGACGATCCTGGCATGGCTGGACGCCAACGACCTGAGCGGCTTCGTCGGCCACTGGAACAACCAGGGCCTGGCCGGCGTCCGGATCGACAACCCGCCCCCGACGCTCGCCGCCGGGATCGTGCACACCGGCGCCAACGGCGAGCCGTACGTCCCGCTCGACATGCAACAGGCGGGCGGCGGACCGGCGTTGACGGCCCTCAAGGCCGATCCGAACTGGAAGCGGTACCTCTACACCGGGGACTACGACCTGCACGAGGTGTACTCCGCCCAGGGCGGCACGGGCG
This sequence comes from Kitasatospora sp. NPDC059160, assembly GCF_042755465.1. NCBI lineage: Bacteria > Bacillati > Actinomycetota > Actinomycetes > Kitasatosporales > Streptomycetaceae > Kitasatospora > Kitasatospora sp. NPDC059160. Next base: position 5,089 of record NZ_JBHZCN010000173.1, read on the forward strand.
GCGGCCAGATCCCGGAGGCGACCATGGAGAAGGCCAAGCTGCTGAACCGGCTCAACGCGGGGATCGCCAGGAACACCCAGCAGGAGCCGGTGGCCCGGCACGGCACGGTGGCCCTGGAGCACGGCCGGCTGCACAGCCAACCCGGCTCCGACTACGCCATGTTCCAGCACGGCGACCAGGCCACCTACCGGATGAACCAGTACCTGGAGTCGACGGTGGCCCGGTTCGCCCAGCAGCTGGTGCGGGCCGTGGCCACCGAGGCCGACGAACCGCTCGCCTGGTGCCGGATGGGCACCTGGTACGTCACCAGGAACCGCGCGGAGCACAAGGTGCTGCGCAAGCGCTGGGGCTTGAAGGTCCCCCACACCTGGGAGGACGAGAACGTCGAGCGCACCGCCGAGGGCGGCTACCGCACGGCCCACTACACGGCCTGACCCCGCCCGCGCCGTGCCTCACCACCCCCACCGAGGACCCGCCGACGACCCGCCGGAGGCCCACCGGCACCCCCGCCCGCCGTCAGGCCTTCGGCCAGTTGCGCAGCAGGGCGTCGAGGGCGTCCAGGATGCGCGCCCAGGTGTCCTCGGCGGTGCGCGGGGTGTGCTGGAAACCGCCCGCCCGCTCCAGCGCGACGTAGCCGTGGAAGGTGCTGCCGAGCAGGCGGACGGCGTCGGTCTCGTCGGGCTCCGCGAGGTCGTAGCCGCGCAGGATCGCGCGGGTCATCTGGGAGTGCCGGACGGCGGCGCTGCCGAGCGCCGTCTCGTGGTCGAGTTCGAGCTGGGCGGCGGCCCAGCGGCCGGGGTACTCCCGGGCGTAGTCGCGGTAGGCGTTGGCGAAGGCCGCCAGGGCGTCCTTTCCGGCCCGCCCGGCCAGGGCCGCGGCGGCCCGGTCGGCGAGTTCCTCCAGGGCGAGCAGGGCGATCCTGGTCTTGAGGTCCTGGGAGTTCTTCACGTGCGAGTACAGGCTCGCGTCCTTGACGCCGAAGTGTCGTGCGAGCGCGGAGACCGTGACCTTGTCGAAGCCGACCTCGTCGGCCAGTTCCGCTCCCGCCCGGGTGAGTCGTTCCGCGTTCAGCCCTACGCGTGCCATCTGCTTCCTTCCATTTCCTTCCATCGCCTGAGCCGATTATACATTTGCCTAATACTCCTAGGTAATTTACGTTGACTCCTATGAAGCCGATGACCGAACCCCAGATCCGCTCCGCCTTCCTGAACTGCAGCAAGGGCGAGGCCAAGCGCCTGCACGTACCCCGCAACCTGTCCGAACTCGACTGGGACGACCTGGACTTCCTCGGCTGGCGCGACCCGCAGGCACCCGACCGCGCCTACCTCGCGGCCGAACTGGACGGCCGGACGGTGGCGATCGCGCTGCGCTCCTCCGGTGCCGCCTCCTGGCAGGCCCGGCGCAGCATCTGCTCGCTCTGCGTCACCACCCACTCCGGCGGCGTCTCGCTGCTGGTCGCCCCGCTCGCCGGGAAGGCCGGCAAGCAGGGCAACTCGGTCGGCGCGTACATGTGCACCGACCTCGCCTGCTCGCTCTACGTGCGCGGCAAGCGGGACGTCGGGGTCAAGCTCCACGAGTCGCTCACCACGGAGGAGAAGATCCGGCGCACCGTGGCCAACCTGGCCGCCTTCGTCGCCAAGGTCACCGCGTGACCGGGGGCTCGGCCCCGCCCCGCGCGGGTTCGCGGCCGGGCTCCCGGCCGGGCGCCGCCGCGAACCCGCCCCCTGCCCGCAGGGCGCCCGGGGAAGCCTCCTACGATCACATCGGATCCCCCGGCGGACGCCCGGCCCTCCCGGCCGCGCGCCCGCCTCCCCACGCCCTGCACCACAGGACGACTCCACCGACGGCGATGGAGTCGTGCACCGAGGAGGAACGTCCATGCAAGCCCGGAAGATCGGCGCGGCCGCCGCGACAGCGGTGGCGCTTCTGGCTGCCCGCGACCTCATCCAGAAGAAGCACGCGCTGCTCCGGAACTTCCCGGTGCTCGGGCACGCCCGCTACCTGCTGGAGACGATCGGCCCCGAGCTGCGGCAGTACATCGTGACCTCCAACGAGGAGGAGCGTCCGTTCAGCCGCGACCAGCGCACCTGGATCTACGCCTCCGCGAAGGAGCAGAACAACTACTTCGGCTTCGGCACCGAGGTCGACGTCGAGCACGTCCAGGGCCACGCCTACGTCAAGCAGCGCACCTTCGCGGGCGCCCTGCCCGACCTCCACGACCCGCAGTCCCCGCTGCCCTCGGCCAAGGTGCTCGGCGGGCCGCGCGGCCGCGCCAAGGCCTTCCGCCCGGCGAGCGTGGTGAACATCTCGGCGATGAGCTTCGGCTCGCTCTCCGGCGCCGCCATCACCGCCCTCAACAAGGGCGCGGCGGAGGCCGGCACCATGCACAACACCGGTGAGGGCGGGCTCTCCCCGTACCACCGCCAGGGCGGCGACCTCGTCCTCCAGCTCGGCACCGCCTACTTCGGCTGCCGCAACGAGGACGGCACCTTCAACCTGGACAAGCTCAAGGACGTCGTCGCCGGCGCCCCGGTCAAGGCGATAGAGATCAAGCTCTCCCAGGGCGCCAAGCCCGGGCTGGGCGGCATGCTGCCGGGCGCCAAGGTCACCCCGGAGATCGCCGCGATCCGCGGCATCCCGGTCGGCCAGGACTGCGCCTCGCCGTCCCGGCACAGCGCGTTCGGCGACGTCGACTCGATGCTGGACTTCGTCGAGCTGATCGCCGCCGAGACCGGCCTGCCGGTCGGCATCAAGAGCGCGGTCGGCGACCTGGGCTTCTGGCAGGAGCTCGCCGCGCTGATGGAGCGCGGCGACCGCGGGGTCGACTTCGTGACCGTCGACGGCGGCGAGGGCGGGACCGGCGCCGCGCCCCGGATGTTCGCCGACTCCGTCTCCCTCCCGTTCCGGATGGGCTTCTCCCGGGTCTACGGCACCTTCGCCGAACTGGGGCTGACCGACGACCTCACCTTCATCGGCTCCGGCAAGCTCGGCCTGCCCGAGAACGCCGCGGTGGCCTTCGCCCTCGGCGCCGACATGATCAACGTGGCCCGCGAGGCCATGCTGTCGATCGGCTGCATCCAGGCCCAGAAGTGCCACACCGACAAGTGCCCCACCGGCATCGCCACCCAGAACCCCTGGCTGGCCCGCGGCCTGGACCCGGCCTCCAAGTCCACCCGCGCCGCCGTCTACCTGCGCACCCTGCGCAAGGAACTGCTCAAGGTCTCCTCCGCCGTCGGCGTCGCCCACCCGGGCCTCATCACCGCGAACGACATCGAGATCATGAACGGCGACTACGAGGCCCGCACCCTCGGCGGCGTGTACGGCTACAAGGACGGCTGGGGCGAGCTCGGCCCCGAGCTGGCCGCGGGGATCACCGCCCTGGTCACCGCGAAGCCGGCCGGCTGACCGGCCCCGGCGCCGACCCGGCCTACCCGGACCTGACCCGCGACACCCGTACGGCGGCCTCCCACCCCCACCAGGGGCGGGAGGCCGCCGTCGTGCCCGGGGCCCGGAACCCTCCGAGACGCGGAACCGTCCGGGACCGGGATCAGGCGGGTGCGGCGGCCCGCAGCCGCTCGGCGGCGCCCTCCGGGCTGACGTCGGTGACGAAGGCGTCCAGCCCGGACTCCACCCCGGCCAGGTACTTGAGCTTGCCGGGCGCCCGCCGGACGGTGAACAGCTCCAGGTGGAGCGCGAGTTCGGCACCGCCCTCGCCCGGGGCCTGGTGCCAGGCCGCGATGTACGGGGTGCGGTTGCGCGCCCCGCCCGGCCCGGCGGGGAACAGCGCGTCGAAGCGGCGCAGCAGGTCGAGGTAGAGGCCGGGGAACTCGGCGCGCTCGGCCTCGTTCAGTGCGGTCAGGTCGGGGACCCTGCGGTGGGGGTAGAGGTGGACCTCGTACGGCCAGCGGGCGGCGAACGGGACGAAGGCCGTCCAGTGCTCGCCCCGGAGCACCACCCGCTCGGGGGAGCTGCGTTCGACGGCCAGCAGGTCCTCGAAGAGGTTGCGGCCGGTGCGGGCCCGGTGCGCCTCGGCCCGGGCGATCATCCGGGCGGTGCGGGAGGGGACGAACGGGAAGGCGTAGATCTGCCCGTGCGGGTGGGCGAGGGTGACCCCGATCTCCTCGCCGCGGTTCTCGAAGCAGTACACCTGCCGTACGCCGGGCAGGGCGGAGAGTTCCGCCGTCCGGTCGGTCCAGGCGTCCAGGACGAGGCGGGCCCGGGGTTCGTCGAGGTCGGCGAAGGAGGCGTCGTGGTCGGAGGTGAAGCAGACCACCTCGCAGCGGCCGACGCCCGGCCGGAGGGTGTGCAGGGGTTCGTCCCGGGCCGCGACGTGGTCGGCGGAGCCGGTGGCGAGCGAGGGGAAGCGGTTCTCGAACACCGCGACCTCGTAGTCCGGCGCCGGGATCTCGCTGAGCCGTCCGTCGCGCGAGGGGCAGAGCGGGCACTCGCCGGCCGGCGGGAGGTAGGTGCGCTGCTGGCGGTGCGCGGCCACCGTCACCCACTCGCCGAGCACCGGGTCGAGCCGGGTCTCGGACAGGCTCGCGGCCGGTTCGAGCGGCCGCTCGTCCGGGACCTCGCGGAGCGCGCCCGGCCCCTGGTCGAAGTAGACCAGTTCGCGGCCGTCGGCCAGCTTGGTGGCGGTTCTGTGCACCGCTGTACTCCTTACGCGTGGGGCCGTCGGGCCCGGCACTTTCGAGCTTCAACAGATTCAAACAGAGACGATCGCTTGTCAACAAGCATCGGTGCTGGTGGCGGCAGCTTCCGGCCGCCGGTCCGACCCGAATGAACACGGACATCGCAGATATTGACCGTGGGGGCGGTCATGTTTGATTATGTCGGAATTCACTCCCGCGTGCCGGTGCAGACCGACCGCGGGGCCCACCGCGCACGCCAGGCATGGAGCTGCAGATGATCGACGAGGCCACCGAGTTCGAGGCCGTCCACGGCGTCCGCCCGGACGGCGTCTGGGCCGCCCCCGGCCGGGTGAACCTGATCGGTGAGCACACCGACTACAACCACGGCTTCGTCCTGCCCATCGCCCTCCCCCACACCACCCGGGTGACCGCCCGTCGCCGCGAGGACGGCCGGCTGCGGCTGTTCAGCGCCCAGGGCGGCGGCACGATCACCGAACTCGCCCTGGACGGTCTGGAACCCGGCGTGGTCACCAGCTGGGCCGGCTACCCGGCCGGCGTGTTCTGGGCGCTCGCCGAGGCCGGGCACGCCGTCGGCGGGGCCGACCTGTACGTCGACAGCGACGTGCCGAGCGGCGCCGGCCTCTCCTCCTCCGCCGCCCTGGAGTGCGCGACCGCCGCCGCCCTGAACGACCTGTACGGCCTCGGCCTGAGCGCCCCGGAGCTCGCGGTCCTCGCCCAGCGGGCCGAGAACGCCTTCGTCGGCGTGCCCTGCGGTGTGATGGACCAGATGGCCTCCTCCTGCTGCACGGACGGCACCGCGCTGTTCCTGGACGCCCGGACGCTGGAGCAGCGGCACGTCCCGTTCGACCTCGCGGCGGCCGGCCTGCGGCTGCTGGTGATCGACACCCGGGTCAAGCACGACCTCGGCGACGGCGCCTACGCGGCCCTGCGGGCCGGCTGCGAGCGCGCCGCCGAGCTGCTCGGCCTGCCCGCACTGCGCGACCTCGAAGCCGCCGACCTCGGCCCGGCCCTGGACCGGCTGCCCGGTGAACTCCGGCCGCTGCTACGGCACGTGGTGACGGAGAACGGGCGCGTGCTGGAGGCCGTCGACCACCTGGTCCGCGGCGACCTCGCGGCGCTCGGGCCGGTCCTGACGGCCGGGCACGACTCGCTGCGCGACGACTTCCGGGTCTCCTGCGCCGAGACGGACCTCGCGGTCGAGGCCGCCGTCGCCGCCGGGGCGCTGGGCGCCCGGATGACCGGTGGCGGCTTCGGCGGGTCCGTCATCGCCCTGGTCGGCGCCGCGCAGGTGGCCGAGGTCTCGACCGCCGTGACGGCGGCCTTCCACGCCGCGGGCTTCGCCGCCCCCGTTGCCTTCACCGCCGTCCCCTCGGCGGGCGCCCGCAAGGTGGGCTGAGCACCCGGCCCACCCGGGGCCGCCAGAAGGGCCCGGGTGGGCCGGAAGGACCCGGGATCAGCCGGGCTCAGCCCGTGGTCGGGACGACGAGGAGCTCGCCGACCGCCTCGGCGAGCACCCCGCGGGCCGCCGCGGGCAGGGCGTCGTCGGTGATGAAGCAGTCGACCTCCGCCAGGGTCGCGAAGCTGCTCAGACCGACGACGCCCCACTTGGTGTGGTCGGCCACCACGACGGTGCGCCGGGCGGAGGCGATCAGGGCCCGGTTGGTCTGCGCCTCGGCCAGGTTGGGCGTGGTGAGGCCGGCCTGCTCGCTCGCCCCGTGCACGCCCAGGATCAGCAGGTCCACGTGCAGCGACCGGACGGTCTGGTCGGCCAGCGCCCCCACCAGGGCGGCCGACCGGGTCGGCGACCCGCCGGTCAGCAGCAGGGTCGGGACGTTCTCCCGGCCCTCGCTCCCCGCCGCCCACAGCAGGTCGGCGATCCGCAGCGAGTTGGTCACCACCGTCAGGTCCGGCACGTCCAGCAGCCGGGAGGCGACCGCGTAGGTCGTGGTACCGGCCGACAGGGCCACCACGCTGCCCGGTTCCACCAACCGCACCGCGGCGTCCGCCAGCGCGGCCTTGGTGCCCTCCTCCAGACCGGACTTGGCGTCGAAGCCGGGCTCGAAGGCGCTGGCCGTCCCGGTCGCCACCGCGCCGCCGTGGACCTTCTCCACGGTGCCCTGGCGCACCAGCGCGTCGAGGTCCCGGCGGATGGTCATGTCGGACACGCCGAACTGCTCGACCAGCTCGGCGACCCGGATCGCGCCGGTCCGGCGGATCGCCTCCAGGATCAGGGCCTGGCGCTGGGCGGCGAGCAACGTCTGGTCAGCCACGGAGGACCTTTCGATCGAACGAGCGCGTACGGCCGGGGCGTCCCCGTCGGCGACCGGCGACGCGGCCGGAGCCTGCGTGATCCATTATCCCCGGCCCCGACGGCCCCCGGGCCCGGTAGCGGGCAACGCGGGGGCGGCGAGGCGGCGGCGCGGGAGCGCACCCGGGTGGGGGC
>NZ_JBHZCN010000174.1:0-12185 GCF_042755465.1 Kitasatospora sp. NPDC059160
ACCTGGCCATGGGCTCACCTGGCCATGGGCTCACCTGGCCATGGGCTCACCTGGCCATGGGCTCACCTGGCCATGGGCTCACCTGGCCATGGGCTCACCTGGCCATGGGCTTACCTGGCCATGGGCTCACCTGGCCGGGCGTCCTGGCCGTGTCGGCCCCGGGCGCCGGGTCGGGTGGCTGCTGAGCCCCGCAGCCGCCCGGGCCGGTGCCCGGTGCGTTCCTCGTACCTCCTGTCCTCCTCGTGTCTCAGCTCGGCGGCAGTGGTTGCCACAGGCAGCCGCAGTCCGGGTGTCCTCGGAGCCGCAGGCGGCGGGGCATGCCGTCGCCTGCGGAGATCTCGCACCAGCCGTCGACGCTCGGCGGTCGGCCGCCGTCCAGGTACACCTGGACGTGCAGTGCCGCCAGGCCGGCGACGGCCGTGGCCAGGGCCGTGTCGCAGGCCGGGGTGCGGGCCCGGCCCGGGCCGTCGTCCGCGAGCTGGGCGAGGACCCGTGGCCAGGCGGCGTCCTCGTCCTCCCGGCGCAGCACCAGGCAGTGCCCGCAGGCCGACCGCCCGGGGATCACCAGCGGCCCGACGATGCCGAACTCCTCGACCACGCCCACGTACAGGTGCGGCACTCCGGCCCGGAGCAGCAGCCGGGCCTCGTACGTCCCGCCCGCGAAGGCCGCGCTGCCGTCCCGGGGTGCGAGGACCACGAAGTCGGGCGGTGGGTCGTCGCTCTTGGGCCGGGGCACCGGGGCCAGTGGGCGGCCGGTCGCGCGTTGCACCGCCTCGCGGGCGACCGTCGAGCGCAGCCGCCCGATGTCCGAGGGCGGCAGTCCGGCGGGGGAGCAGTCGTCGGGCCGGACCCGCCCGCTGTCGGCCACGGTGACGGTGCCGGCGCCGCCGGCCGCGAGCACGGTCGCCACGGCCGCGCCGACCCGGCCCGCGCCGCGCACCTCGATCCTGGACCTGGCGCGCCGGACCAGGACGGCCGGTGCGGCGCCCGGTCCGGAGTGGACCAGGGAGAGCGAGGCGAGGTCGGGCCCGAGGATGTCCTGGTGGGGCCGGGGGAAGTGCGACAGTGCCCGGCCGGTCGCCTCCGCGTCGTCGAGCAGCCCGGTCTCCTGCAGTTCGCTCAGCAGGGTGTCGGTGGGCTCGCGGCCGAGTCCGATCCGTTCGCCGGCGGAGAGGAGCTCGGGTCGTTCGCGCGTCCCGTCGAGCAGGTCGAGGAACTCGCACAGCGTCTTGTCGGCGTTGCCGAGCACCCCGGCGAACCGGGTGACGGTGCCGAACTGCAGGGTCTCGGAGTCCCGCCAGCTGCGGGACAGCGCGGGCTTGAGCATGAGGCGCACGGTGGTCTCCCTTCCGATCGTTTCCGGACGGCTGACCGCAGCATGCCCCATGGCGGCGGGGGCGTGCGGAAAGTTATCCACAGGCCCGGGCGCATGATCACACCATCTGTTCGGAGGCCCTGTGGATAACTGCCCATCCTTTCTGGCGTCGGTTTCCGGACACCCCTCGTCGGCCTTTCGTTCCCGATCGCTCCATGAAAGATTTCGGCCACGGCACCGGACTTCTGTCAGTGGTACCGGGTAACGTCGTGTGCCATGGCAGCCGAGCGGGACTCCCATCCACCGGCGTCGCGTCGGCGTGCCCGTGCAGCGTCCGGGTCGCAGATGGCGGCGCCGAGTACGCGCGGGCGCCCGGACGAGAAGCAGCGCGAGAAGCCGCACGACAAGCAGCAGGCGAGGCCGCAGCACCCGCCCGCCGGGGCGGTGCCCCCGGAGGCGCACGACCGCAGCCGGGTCGAGGTGCGGCGCAGCGCCCGGCGCAGCCGGACGGTCTCCGCCTACCGCGAGGGCGACCGCACCGTCGTGCTGATCCCGGCCCGGATGTCGCACGCCGAGGAGCAGCGCTGGGTCACGCAGATGCTGGAGAAGCTCGCGGCCCAGGAGCGTCGGCGGGTCCTCGGGGACGACGCCCTGATGGCACGGGCCCGGGAGCTGTCGGCGGCCTATCTGGAGGGCCGGGCCCAGCCGGTGCAGGTCCGCTGGGTGACCAACCAGAATTCGCGCTGGGGCTCGTGCACTCCCAGCGAGGGGACGATCCGGCTGTCGCACCGGCTGCAGGGCATGCCGGAGTACGTGCTGGACTACGTGCTGCTGCACGAGTTGGCGCACCTGCTGGTTCCGGACCACGGTCCGGCGTTCTGGGCGCTGCTGGAGGCCTATCCGCGGACGGAGCGGGCGCGCGGCTACTTGGAGGGTGTGGTGTCGGCGGCCCGGCTGCCGCACATCCCGGGGGCCCGGCACGGTGCGCCGGGGCCGGGGCCGGGGTCGGATCCGGGGGCTTCCTGCGGGTGAGGGCGGACGGCGAGAGGGGGCGCGGACCGTACGGTCCGCGCCCCCTCTTCGTGTCGCGCTTCGATCGGTCAGGCGGTCAGGCGGTCAGGCGGTCAGTGCCCGGGCCCGGGCGACGAGGTCGCGCACCGAGTGGTCGGTCAGCTCCGGCAGCCGGTCGTAGTCGAACCAGCGCAGGTCCAGCGACTCCTCGCTGATCAGCGCCTGCGCCCCGGCCGGGGCCACCGCGATGTACTGGACGTCCAGGTGGGTGTTCTCCGGCCGGTCCTTGCCGGTGCAGCGGACCTGGTGGCGGTCCAGCTTGGCGGGGACGGGCACGCCGTCCTGGCGCAGCAGGGTGAGGTCGGGGATGCCGGACTCCTCGACGGCCTCGCGCAGGGCGGCGGAGGCGAGGTCGGCGTCGCCCGGCTCGCAGTGCCCGCCCATCTGCAGCCAGATCCCGACCTTGGGGTGCAGGGTGAGCAGCACCCGCCCGGCGGCGGGGTCGACGACCGCCGCGCTCGCGGTGATGTGGGCGGGCAGGCAGGACCGGTAGAGGCCCTCGGGCTGCTCGGCGAGGTGCGCGAGGTAGTCGAGGCGCAGCTGTTCCTGGTCCCGCTCGGCGGGCCGCCAGTCGGTCAGGGTGCGGACGGCGTCCGCGTGGAGGGTGGACGTACCCGTCCCGGTGGCCGTCATGCGGTGGGCTCGCCCTTTCCGTCGGTGCCGTCCTGGTCGCCCTTCGGAGCGTCGTTCTGCGGAGCGTCGCCCTTGGGCGGGTCGTTCTTGGTGAGGTCGGGCTTGCCGGCCGCGGCCTCGCCGAGCAGCTTGTCGAGGGCGTCGAAGTCGAAGCCGCCCTCCAGGTCGCCGCTGCCGCGGTGCACGAAGGCGTCCGGGTCGTCCAGGTCGGCGGCGGTGGGCAGCATGTCGGGGTGCTCCCAGAGCGCGTCGCGGCCCTCGACGCCGCGGGCGTCGGCGAGCAGCGCCCAGAGCCGGGCGGCGTCGCGCAGGCGGCGCGGGCGCAGTTCCAGGCCGACCAGGGTGGCGAAGGTCTGTTCGGCGGGCCCGCCGGCGGCGCGGCGGCGGCGGACGGTCTCGCGCAGCGCGCCGGCCTGTGGCAGGTGGGGCTCGGCGGCGGCGTGCACGACGGCGTCGACCCAGCCCTCGACCAGGGCGAGGGCGGTCTCCAGGCGGGCCAGGGCGGCCTTCTGCGCGGGGGTGTCCTCGGGCTGGAGGAGGCCGCCGGCCAGGGCTTCCTGGAGGGCTTCCGGGTTGCTCGGGTCGAGCTGGCCGACGAGTTCCTCCATGCGGGAGGTGTCGACCTTGATGCCGCGCGCGTAGGCCTCGACGGCGCCCAGCAGGTGGGCCCGCAGCCACGGGACGTGGGCGAAGAGGCGTTGGTGGGCGGCCTCGCGCAGGGCGAGGTAGAGCCGGACCTCGTCGGCGGGAACGTTCAGGCCCTCGCCGAACTCGGCGACGTTCTGCGGGAGCAGGGCGGCCTTGCCGGCCGGGGCGAGCGGCAGGCCGACGTCGGTGGAGCCGACGACCTCACCGGCGAGGGCGCCGAGCGCCTGGCCGATCTGGGTGCCGAACATGGCGCCGCCCATGGAGCGCATCATGCCCATCAGCGGGCCGGCCATGGCCTGCATCTCCTCGGGCAGGACGCCGCCCATGGCGTTGCCGACCCGCTCGGCGACCGGGTCGACGAGGTCCTTCCAGACCGGGAGGGTGGCCTCGATCCACTCGGCGCGGCTCCAGGCGACGGCGGTGCCGGCGCCGGAGGGGAACTCGGTGACGCCGTCGAGCCAGAGGTCGGCCAGGCGCACGGCCTCGACGACGGCGGAGCGTTCGGCGTCGCCGACCGAGCGGTCCTTGCTCTTGCCCTCGGCGGGTTCGGCGACGACGCTCTGCCGGGCGATGTTCTGGGCGAGTTCCCAGTTCACCGGGCCGCCCTCGAAGGAGAGCATCTGGCCGAGCTGCTGGAAGGCGGCACCGAGGTCGCCGGGGTTCATGCCGCCGAACATGGCGGCGAAGGGGTTGTCGGCTCCGGCGCCGCCGGGGCCGCCCGGGGTGCCGGGCAGGCCGAACATCGCGCCGAAGGGGTTGCCGGCTCCGAAGCCGAACGGCTGGGGGCCGCCGGTGCCTTCCTGGCCCTGCTCCTTCTTCTTCTGCGCGTCGTCGGGCTTGGCCTTGCCGTCCTCGGGCTCCTCGGGGGGAACGCCGAATCCGAAGGGAAGGTCGCTCACGGGGTCCTCGATCCGGTCGGCCGTCATACGGGTGTGGCGGGCAGTGCGGTCCGCCCGGGGCTCCGGTGGAGCGGGGGACTCGTGGGCGGCTCCCGAGGGCCAGGCCCGCGCCGGGTGCACCGCCGGGCCTTCGCCTCGGGCAGGATGGACGTACGTGACACACGTCCGTACGCACATAAGCTAACCGTGGAGGATGGCCGGGGAGTTCCCCGCCTTCGGACGTTCGCTCTGGGCTGACCGCTGGAGAGGACGATCCGGACGCCACGGCGTCGCCGCCTCCAGCCTACGGCGGGCGGCCGTTGACCGTGGCCGTGACCGGTGCCGCGGGGGTGCTGGGCGAGCGGGTCGCCGCCCGGCTGGTGGCCTCCCCGCACGTGCGCAGGGTGCTGGCGGTGGACGACCGGCGCGGTGAGGTCCCGGGCGTGCAGTGGCGCGTCCTGGACGTGCGGGACCCCGCGGTGGCCGAGCGGCTGGCCGGGGTCGACGTGGTGGTGCACCTGGCGATGGACTTCGGCATGGAGTCCGATCCGCGGGCCCGCAGCGCCTACAACGTGCGCGGCGCCCAGACGGTGCTGACCGCGGCCGCGGCCGCCGGGGTGCACCGGGTGGTGCTGTGCACCTCCGCGATGGTCTACGGCGCGCTGGCCGACAACGAGGTGCCGCTGGCCGAGGACTCGGAGCTGCGGGCGACCGAGGAGGCCTCGCTGGTCGGGGACCTGCTGGAGATCGAGCGGCTGGCCCGGCGGGCGCCGCGCGCCCACCCGGGGCTGCAGGTGACGGTGCTGCGCCCGGCCGTGGTGGTGGGCCCCGGTGTGGACACCGTGCTGACCCGGCACTTCGAGGCGCCCCGGCTGCTGGTGGTGGCCGGTTCGCGTCCGTGCTGGCAGTTCTGCCACGTGGACGACCTGGCGGCGGCGCTGGAGTACGCGGCGCTGGGCCTGGTGGAGGGCGAGGTGACGGTCGGCTGTGACGGCTGGCTGGAGCAGGAGGACGTGGAGCGGCTGTCGGGGATCCGGCGGATGGAGCTTCCGGCCGCGCTGGCGCTCGGCACCGCGGCGCGGCTGCACCGGCTGGGGCTGACCCCGGCGCCGGCGGGCGACCTGGCGTACACGATGTACCCGTGGGTGGTGTCCGGGAGCAGGCTGCACGAGGCGGGCTGGCGTCCGGAGTTCACCAACGAGCAGGTACTGGCCGAGCTGCTGGCGCAGGTGTCGGGCAAGCACGCGGTGGCGGGGCGCCGGCTGGGCGGCAAGGAGGCCGCGACCAGTCTGGGGGCGGCCGGGGCGACGGTGGCGCTGGTCGGCACGGCGGCGCTGGTGCGCCGGGCCCGCAAGCGGCGCCGTTTCTGAGTCGGCACCCGCTGGGGGCGCCCGGCGGGCGCCGTTTCTCACGATGCGAAATTTCGGAATCGTGATGCGGAAGCCCCTTGCCCCGATCGGCCCCCGATGGGGAATCATGGGGTCATGTCCGAGAACCACGACCCCATCCGGCTGCTCGCCGTCCGCGACACCCCGCTCTCGCTGGACGAGGTGTACGAGGCGGTCGGCGACGACGCGGCCGGCGGCACCACCGTCTTCGTCGGGACGGTCCGGGACCACGACGGCGGCAAGTCGGTCTCCGCGCTGGAGTACAGCTGCCACCCCACCGCCGAGGCGGAGATGCGCCGGATCGCCGAGAAGGTCGTCGCCGACTTCCCGGTGCGGGCCCTCGCCGCGGTGCACCGGGTGGGCCGGCTGGAGATCACCGACAAGGCCGTGATCGTCGCCGTCTCCTGCGCCCACCGCGGGGAGGCCTTCGCGGCCGCCCGCCGGCTGATCGACGACCTCAAGCACGAGGTGCCGATCTGGAAGCACCAGGTCTTCGCCGACGGCGAGGAGGAGTGGGTCGGCGCCGGGGGCTGCTGACCGGGCTCCCGGCCCCGGGGGCTGCTGACCGGACTCCCGGCCCCGGGGGCTTCTGACCGGACTCCCGTTCCCGGGGCGGTGGGCGGCCGCCCGTCCGCGCGGACGCGGTGCAACCGCCCGCACACGGAGCACGTCCTTCGGGTCAGGCGCGCCGCGGCCTCACCCGAACGGGTCCGGCCGGGGGCGCCGGATACTCCCTGGAAGTGAGCCGATCGGCCGTCCCGTAACCCGGATGGCGCCGGCCGCGTTGTCCGCCGGGGTGGTTAATCTGCTCATAGACCCGAGGAGCTGGGAGTACTGACATGGGTGCGCTCGCCTGGCTGATCATTCCGGTTGTCGCCGTCCTGGTCGCGGCCGCGTGGGCGGGGTGGGCCCAGCGGGCCCCGAGGGCCACCGGCGACCCGGCCTCGCTCGCCGAGCACCGGCGCTTCATGGCCGCGATGGAACGGACCACCGCGGGCTCCGCCGCCCCCGGGGAGGGTTCCGGCCGGTAGCCCGGCGGGCGCCGCGTCACGGGCGTCCCGTACTGTCGAGGCATGCCACGCCGCTCCGCGACGATGCTCGCTGCCACCCTGCTGCTCATAGCGCTGCTCTGCGTCTCGGTGCTGATGAAGGTGCCGTACACGGAGATGAGCCCGGGCCCGACGTACAACACGCTCGGCGAGCAGGGGGGCAAGCCGGTGATCACCATCACCGGCCACGACTCGTACCGGACGAGCGGCCACCTCAACATGACCACCGTCCAGGTCACCGGGGCCAAGTACGAGCCCAGCCTGGTCAACGCGGTGATCGGCTGGATGCGCGACGACGTGCTGGTGGTGCCGCACGACAACGTCTACCCCAAGGGGCAGTCGGACGCCGACGCCAAGAAGCAGAACGCCGAGGAGTTCGCCTCCTCCGAGGACAGCGCCCGCACCGCCGCGCTCAAGCAGCTGGGCGTCCCGGTCGGCAACGAGCTGATCGTGAAGTCGGTCACCGCGGGGGCCCCGGCCGAGGGCCGGCTGCACGCGGGCGACCAGATCGTCGCGGTGGACGGCGCCGCCGTCGACTCGGTGGACCAGGTGGTCGCCGCCGTCACCAAGCACAAGCCCGGTGAGTCGGTGGTCTTCACCGTGGTGCCGCGGGCCAAGGACACCTCCGGCAACGGCTCCGCCACCCCGGGGACGAGGACCGACGTCACCGTGCCGACCGTCCGGGCCAAGGACCTCGACCCGAAGGCGCCGGCCGAGCGGGCCGAGCTCGCGGTGGTCGGCATCGGCACCGGGATCCGGCACACCTACCCGTTCCAGATCGACATCGGCCTGCAGGACGTCGGCGGCCCGAGCGCCGGGCTGATGTTCTCGCTCGGCATCATCGACAAGCTCACCCCGGGCGGCGACCTCACCGGCGGCAAGTTCGTCGCGGGCACCGGCACCATCGACGACGACGGCAAGGTCGGCCCGATCGGCGGGATATCGATGAAGCTGATCGCCGCCCGGGACGCCGGGGCCGAGTACTTCCTCACCCCCGCCTCGAACTGCGCCGAGGCCACCAAGAACGTGCCGTCCGGGCTGACCCTGATCAAGACGGACACCCTGGACGGCGCGCTCAAGTCGCTGGAGCAGATCCGCTCCGGGCAGGCCTCGGCGCTGCCGTCCTGCCCCCGCTAGGGCCTGTCCGGCGGATCTTGCCAGGCGCGCGACGCCGGGCATCCCGCCTGGACGCACGCCCGAATCGCCCAAGTACGTCCAGTACGAGGCCGACTCGGGCGCACGCCCAGCCGGGCGCCCAACGCCGCGCGCTGATCTGCCAAGATCCGCCGGACAGGCCCTAGGCGGGCCCTGGGCGGGGGCGGGAACCGGCGTCAGGAGAAGGTCGCCAGCAGCGCTTCGGTCAGGCTGGGCACCAGGTCCGGGCCGGTCAGCACCTCGCGGGCGACGTCCTTGGAGCGCAGCCGCAGGGCGATCTCCTTCTTGCCGTCGCGCAGCACCGCGGCGGTGATCCGCACCTCCTCGCGCTTGGGGTGGTTGGCCACCCACTCGGCGAGCTGGGCGTCGCTGGCACCGCGCGGGCGGGACTGCTCGGCGCCCGGCGGCAGCATCAGCCGCTCGACCACCAGGGCGCAGCCGGCCACCGCGGCGGGCCAGGCGATGGTGCCGAGGAACTTGTCGAGCTCCATGCCGGCCGGGAGTTCGTCCTGCTCGACCGGGGTGAGGCCGGGCTCGTCGCTGTCGGCGAGGCCGAGCTGCTTGGCGATGCGCGGGTCGGCCTTGCGCAGGGCGGCGCTGTCCACCAGGGCGAACAGTCGGGCCGGGAGGTCCCAGCCGAGGGTGGCGGCGTACTCGTCGATCTCCAGCGCGGCCCGGGTGAGGGGGGTGGCGGCGGGGAGCTTGGAGACGTCGTCGGGGGAGTTGTTCAGATCAGGCGCGTCGGACATGACTCAATCCTCACACGCCGGGCGGCGCCCGCTCGCCGGGGCGGTCCCGGGGGCCCGGGGCGGGGTGTCCGGGCGGGGCGGCGGGGGGTTGCGGGCGAACGGTGTCGTAACCGTCTGCTAACGGTGGGAACTCGGTCGAAGACTGGTTAAGTTGCTCTGACGACCGACCGATTCCAGACGACACAGCTGAGGTGCCACCGTGGTATTCCAGATGCCGGAACGCTCAGGGCCGGGTTTCCGGCGGAGGGTGGGCCCGCCCTCCCGGCGGGCGCGGGTGGCCCTGCTGACCCTGGGCGTACTCGCGGTGCTGTTCCTGTTGTTCGTCATGTTCGCCGGGTTCTGGACGGACTGGCTGTGGTTCAGGTCGGTGCGCTACTCCTCGGTGTTCACCACCCAGCTGTGGACGAAGGTCGGGCTGTTCGGGGTCTTCGGCCTGCTGATGGCGGTGATCGTCGGCTTCAACGTGTGGCTGGCGCACCGGCTGCGGCCGCCGCTGTCGGCGATGTCGGTGGAGCAGCAGAGCCTGGACCGCTACCGGGCGGGCCTGGCGCCGTTCAAGCGCTGGGCGCTGATCGGGGTCTCGCTGGTGATCGGCCTGGTGGCGGGCGCGGCGGCGTCCGGCCAGTGGCGGACCTGGCTGATGTGGACGAACGCGACGTCCTTCGGTGAGAAGGACGCCCAGTTCGGCATGGACGTCTCGTTCTACGCCTTCGACCTGCCGTTCTACGAGTTCGTGCTGGGCTTCGCGTTCAGCGCGGTGATCGTCTCGCTGCTGACCTCGGCGCTGGTGCACTACCTGTACGGGGGGCTGCGGCTGCAGGGCCCGGGCCGGCGGGCGAGTGCGGGCGCTCAGGGGCACCTGGCGGTGCTGCTGGGCGTGTTCGTGCTGTTGAAGGCGGTGGCGTACTGGCTGGACCGGTACGCGCTGGCGGTGAAGACCGGCTCCTACAAGGGGGTCTCGGGCTGGACCGGCCTGCGCTACGTGGACGCCAACGCGTTCCTGCCGGCGAAGACGATCCTGTTCTTCGTCGCGATCATCTGCGCGGTGCTGTTCTTCCTGACGCCGATCCGCCGCACCTGGGCGCCGGCCCTGATCGGGCTGGGGCTGATGGTGCTGTCGGCGGTGCTGATCGGCGGGCTGTACCCGGCGATCGTGCAGCAGTTCCAGGTCAAGCCGAACGAGCAGGCCAAGGAGACGCCGTACATCCAGAAGAACATCGACGCGACCCGGCAGGCGTACGGGATCGCGGACGCGCAGACCACCCCGTACAGCCCGCAGGGCTCGACCACGGGTGACGCGTTGAAGCCGGACGCGCAGACCATCGCGGACGTGCGGCTGCTGGACCCGAACATCGTGTCGCAGACGTTCCAGTCGCTGGAGCAGCAGCGCAACTACTACGCGTTCCCGAGCACCCTCTCGGTGGACCGCTACAGCACGCCCACGGGCAAGCAGGACACCGTGATCGGCCTGCGCGAGCTGGACCTCAACGGGGTGCAGCGGAACTGGATCAACGACCACTTCAAGTACACCCACGGCTACGGCGCGGCGCTGGCCAAGGGCAACCAGGTCGACGACAAGGGCGGGCCGGTGTTCACCGAGTCCGGCCTGCCGGCCACCGGTGCGCTGGGCGACTACGAGCAGCGGATCTACTACGGCGAGAAGACGACGACGTACTCGATCGTCGGCGGCTCGAACAAGGAGATCGACTACACCGACGTCAAGACCGGTCAGAACGTGGAGTACACGTACACCGGTGACAGCGGTGTCTCGCTGGACAACCCGATCACCCGGGCCGCGTACGCGGTGCGCTTCGCCGAGCCGCAGATGCTGTACGCGGGGGCGATCACCGACGGCGCCAAGGTGATCTACAACCGGACGCCCAAGGAGCGGGTGGAGAAGGTCGCGCCGTGGCTGTCGATCGACGCCGACCCGTACCCGGTGGTGCAGGACGGCCACGTGGTGTGGGTCGTGGACGGCTACACCACCTCGGACGGCTTCCCGTTCTCGTCGAAGACGACGCTGGGCACGGCGACCAAGGACTCGCTGACCAACCAGCGCGGTGAGCTGCTGACCGCCGCCAACCAGGTCAACTACATCCGCAACTCGGTCAAGGCCACGGTGGACGCCTACACCGGCGAGGTGAAGCTCTACCAGTGGGACGAGAAGGACCCGGTCCTCAAGACCTGGATGAAGGCCTTCCCGGGCACCGTGGAGCCGAAGTCGGACATCCCGGCGACGCTGCTGCCGCACCTGCGCTACCCGCAGGACATGTTCAAGGTGCAGCGCGACCTGCTCGGCCAGTACCACGTGACGGACGCCAACTCCTTCTTCAACGGCAGTGACATCTGGCAGGTCCCGGTGGACCCGACCAGTGACACCAAGCAGGTCCAGCCGCCGTACTACGTGACGGTGCGGATGCCGGACGCCCAGGCCGCGAGCTTCTCGCTGACCAGCACCTTCGTGCCCAACCAGCGGCCGAACCTGGCGGCCTTCATGGCCGTCAACGCGGACCCGGGCGAGGACTACGGGAAGATCCGCATCCTCAAGATGACCGGCGAGAGCGGCGCCCCCGGCCCCGGCCTGGTGCAGTCGAAGTTCAACTCCCGCCAGGAGGTGGCGAACCAGATCTTCGCGTTGAAGAGCGGCGGCGACACCGAGCTGGAGTACGGCAACCTGCTGACCCTGCCGGTCGGCGGCGGGCTGTTGAACGTCGAGCCGGTGTACGTGCGCGGGCGCGGCGCCAAGTACCCGACGCTGCAGAAGGTCCTGGCGGTGTACGGGGACGACAACGTGGCGTTCGAGAACACCCTGGACGACGCGCTGCGCAAGCTGTTCGCCGGGCAGGCCCCGCCGGCCACGCCGGTGGCGCCGTCCAGCCAGGGCGGGGCGACGCCGGGCACCGGGACGTCCCCGGGCACCGGGACGACGCCCGGCGGCGCCGGCACGCCGACTCCGACGCCCACCGCGCCGGGCACCCCGGCGCCGGGCGGGACGATCTCGCCGGAGCTCCAGCGGGCGCTCGGGGACGCGGAGAAGGCGTACAACGACAGCCAGACCGCGTTCAAGAACGGCGACTGGGTGGCGTACGGCAACGCCCAGAAGGCGCTCGGCGACGCCTTGAAGGCGGCCGAGGCGGCCCGGGCGGGCGGCCAGGCACCGGCGCCGACGGCGACGCCGACCGGCTCGGGGGCGGCCAGTCCGCACCCCTAGGGCCTGTCCGGCGGATCTTGGCAGATCAGCGCGCGGCGTTGGGCGCCCGGCTGGGCGTGCGCCCGAGTCGGCCTCGTACTGGACGTAC